>RDYC01000340.1 GCA_004293295.1 Bacteroidota bacterium | reverse complement strand
GCATAAATAAAAAACATGACAAATGTTATCTTTTACAAAAAATTATTGTAAACTGCATTTTCATAATAGTTGTAAATTTAAACGTAAATCCTAAAGTCATGAAAATATTAGATATTAAGGTAATGCGTGGGCCAAACTATTGGTCTGTTCGTAGGCATAAGCTCATCCAAATGCGCCTTGATTTGGAGGAAACAGAGCAAACCCCAACAAATGCAATTGATGGATTTCCGGCCAGGTTAGAGAAATTGTTTCCCACCATGCATTCGCATCGTTGCTCAGTTGGAACTCCGGGCGGGTTTTTTCAACGGGTAAAGGAAGGCACTTGGATGGGACATGTTATAGAACATATTGCTCTTGAACTTCAAAGTTTAGCAGGGATGGAATGCGGATTTGGTCGCACCAGAAGCACCGGAAAAGAAGGGGTGTACAACGTGGTTTTTAGCTATATGGAGGAGAAGGCCGGTATTTACACGGCAAAGGCTTCGGTGCGAATTGCTGAGGCTTTAATTGCGGGCAATGATTATGATTTAACGGAGGATATTCAGAACCTCAGGGAGATTCGAGAAGAGGAAAGGCTCGGCCCAAGTACAGGCTCAATTGTTGATGAAGCGGTTGCAAGAGGCATTCCGTATATCCGATTAAATAAAAGCTCATTGGTTCAATTGGGGTATGGTGTAAACCAAAAGCGCATACGTGCTACAATAGCAAGTACAACGGGGAGTATTGCTGTAGACATAGCCTGTGACAAAGAGGAAACCAAAAACCTGTTAGAAGCGGCCGAAATTCCTGTTCCTCGTGGAAGAATTGTGTATAGTGAGGAAGGGTTAAAGGAGGCAATAGAACGAATAAAATATCCAATTGTTACAAAGCCTGTTGATGGTAATCATGGCAAGGGGGCTACAACAAATATCTTAAATTGGGAAGACGCAGTAAGGGGATTAGAAGCCGCCAAAAAATATTCTCGCGGAGTGATTGTAGAAAAGTTTATCACGGGAGAAGACCACCGTGTTTTGGTTGTTAATTACAAGTTTGTTGCTGCTGCTATTCGCAAACCCGCTGCTGTTACCGGAGATGGTAAGTTAACTATTCAACAGTTAATTGATAAAACAAATGAAGACCCTCGAAGGGGATATGGTCATGAAAAAACATTAACACAAATTAAGGTTGATGATTTTACCATGGACATTTTAAATAAAAAGGGGCTTAGCCTTGAAAGTGTGTTACCCAAAGGCGAAGAACTGCTTCTAAAACCAACGGCTAACTTAAGCACCGGAGGCACGGCAACTGATGTGACAGACCTTGTTCACCCGGATAACATTTTTATCTGCGAACGAATAGCTCGAATTATAGGCTTGGACATATGTGGTATTGATATTATGGCACCAAACTTAACAGAGCCTTTAAGTCAAACAGGAGGGGCCGTTTTGGAAGTAAATGCAGCACCGGGCTTTCGCATGCACATTGATCCGGCTGAAGGCATACCACGTAATGTTGCAGAGCCTGTAATTGATATGCTTTATCCTATAGGAAGTACGGCAAGGATACCAATTATAGCAGTAACCGGAACAAACGGAAAAACTACTACCACCCGTTTGATGGCACATATGGTTAAAACCATTGGTCATAAAGTTGGGTATACCACAACAGATGGGGTATATATACAAAACCAAATGATGATGAGGGGGGATTGCACAGGGCCGGTAAGCGCAGAGTTTGTGTTAAAGGATCCTACCGTTGACTTTGCTGTACTGGAATGTGCCCGTGGTGGAATTTTAAGAGCCGGCCTTGGTTTTCATCACTGTGATATTGCAATTGTTACCAATATTGCCGAAGACCATTTGGGGTTGCAGGATATTGATACCATTGAACAATTGGCAAGGGTAAAAGGAGTTGTTCCTGAAAGTGTATTGCCTGATGGCTATGCGATACTAAATGCTGAAAACAAATGGACGGCAAGCATGGCAGCAGGATTAAAATGCAAAGTAGCTTATTTCAGTATGGATGAAAACAATCCATTGATTAAAGAACATATTAACAAGGGCGGTTTAGCTGCGGTATACGAAAATGGTTACGTAACCATTTGCAAGGGAACTTGGAAAATAAGGGTTGAAAAAGCGGTGAACATTCCGCTTACCTTTAACGGCAGGGCGTTATACAACATTGCCAACATATTGCCAACTCTTCTGGCAGCATTTATCAGGAACATGAAGGTTGAAGATATGCGTGTTGCGCTAGCAACCTTCATACCGGGTCCGGCTCAAACACCTGGAAGAATGAATATTTTCAGGTTTAAACATTTTGAAGTAATGGTTGATTATGCCCATAACACGGCTGGGTTTGAAGCCATAGGAGACATGCTAAGTAAGATAGAGGCCAACCATGTTGGAATTATTGCAGGTGTTGGTGATAGAAGGGATGAAGATACCATTGCGTTGGGTGCTCAGGCTGCTCGAATGTTTAACGAGATTATTATTAGGCAGGATAAAAACTTACGGGGAAGAACCGAGGATGAGATTATTGAGTTAATAACTAAGGGTATTCAGCAAGTTGATCCAGAGAAGAAAGTAACCACCTTTAAACGAGAGCAAGACGCAATTGATTATGCTATAAAAAATGCCAGAAAGGGAACCTTTTTAACTATTTGTAGTGATGTGGTACCCGATGCGTTAAGCCAAATTATGAAGCTGAAGGAGCAAGAAGATATGGGTGAGATTGAGTTGGGACTTGGTGAGGCAACCGCATAAATATTTCATACAACTGGTGAGATAGGGTTTAAATGCCTATTTATGGAATAAGTAGACTCTTGGGCAGACTTCGATAACAAGTTATACCTATGATAATCATAAGTTTGCCTAATTAATTTTCTTTTGACTAAACCTTTACGTTGATTTGTAGTCCAATACTTGTTGCTTAAAGATTTACAAAAGTCAATTGATGTTAATTAAATCCCCGCTTTTTTTAGGGCTTATCCTTATTGTTTCCCTTTCATTCGCTCAAGCCCCTTCGGGAAGGCCTGACCCCTCCGCACTTAGAAATATGCCAGCAATTGGAAGGGTATATGGAAAAATACTAGAAGCAGGCAGTAAGCAACCGGTAGAGTTTGCTACCGTAACACTATTGGCTATGCAAAAAGACAGCGTTATCAGTGGTGGGTTAGCAAAAGCAAATGGGGATTTTAACCTTACAAAATTGCCCATGGGCAGGTTTCGCCTTAAAATTAGTTTTATTGGTTATAAGCCATTGGTAAAGACTATTGTAATTACGCCCAACTTATTGGAGCAAGACTTGGGCAATATTAGCTTAGAAATTGATGGTAAAAACTTATCGGAGGCTGTTGTGCAGGGAGAAAAGGCAACCGTAATTATGACAGTTGACCGCAGAATTTATACTGTTGATAAGGACATTTCAGCCCGCGGTGGAACCGGAATAGACGCCATTAAAAACATCCCGGGTTTAACTGTTGATGCTGACGGTGGGGTAACGCTTAGAAACAGCAGCCCAACTATTTTTGTTGATGGCAGGCCAACTACGTTAACATTAGAACAAATTCCTGCTGATGAAATTGAGAGGGTTGAAGTCATTACCAACCCCTCGGCCAAGTTTGATGCCTCAACTACCGGAGGAATTTTAAACATCGTACTAAAGAAAAATACCAAACCCGGTTACAATGGACTTATCACATTGGGTTATGGAATACCCAATCGGTACAATGGCATGGCCAATATCAACATCAAGGAAGGAAGGAGCAATTTTGGCTTATCGTACAACATAAACAGATCGTTAAATCCCACCAAGGGCTTTACCAATAGAACTACATTACTCAATGATATTGAAACCGGTTATTACAATCAAGACAACACTACAGAATCGGTTCGTTTAATGCAAAACGCTCGTTTATCTTTTGATTATAATGTTACCAATAGAACAATGCTTACCCTTGCACAGGGCTTTAACCAAGGTGGTTTTGAAACAGACGAAACACAGGATTTTGAACAGCGAAGTGCCGAAAAGAAAATGGTTGCATCAGGCAACAGGGATATAGTACAAGAGACAAAATGGAAAAACTATTCCAGTCAGGTGCTTCTACGCAAAACATATCCTAAGAAAGGAAAGGAGTTTACTACCGACCTCAATTACAATAGAAGTGATAGAAGAAACAATGCAGATTTTTATACTTACAATTATGATAGCACCAATACGCTAATAAGCCCGGGAGAGCAATTACAATATAATCGTGGGGATGGTAGCAGCGATAATTTTACTTTTCAGTTTGATTTTGTGAATCCGGTTTCGGATACCACTAAATGGGAGTTTGGGGTGCGCAGCAATTATAGGATTGAAAAAACAAAGCTTGATGTAGCCAACAGAGATAATATTTCCAATAGTTTTATAGTCGATACAGCGCTTACAAACAATTATCGTATTGATGAGTTGATTAATGCTGCATATGTTACATACAGCAGCATGTTATTAGGAATAGGTTATCAGGCAGGTTTAAGGGTTGAGCAAACCCGTTTTATTGGAGAGCTTATAGGCAAAAACCAACAGTTTGAGTATATCTATCCTGATGGTACTGAAAACATCATGAAAGCATTGTTTCCAAGTTTGTATTTAACCAAGCGTGTTGGCGAAAAAAATGAGATTCAATTGAATTTTTCCAGAAAAATTGGTCGCCCCGGGTTTATGCAAGTAATGCCATTTGTAATGTTTGCCGATAAATTGAACTACCGCATTGGTAACCCCAATTTAGCCCCTGAGTTTAACAACAACCTGGAACTTAATTATAACAGAATTTTGCCGGGAGGCAATCTTTTTGTAGCAACTTACCTTAAAATTACGCAGGACCCAATTACCAATTTCACCCAAACATTATCTAGTGATACATCGGGAAGTATTTTGGTTAATACTTTTATTAATGGCAATACCATGCTTAATTATGGAGGAGAAAGTAACTATAAATTTAGCCTGTTTAAACGAAAGTTGGATGTTACACTAAATGCAAATGTATTTTACACGGATATCAGTGCAAATAGTGGGGCAACAGCATTAAAAAACAGTGGAATGACTTGGAATGGCAAAGCCATTATCAGTTACAAGCTGCCAAAGCAGTTTACTTTGCAAACCAACGCCAATTACGAAGCACCGAGAATTATTCCTCAAGGTAAAACAGTAGAGGTATATTCCATTGATATCTCTTTAAACAAAGAAATATCAAAAGTGTTGAGCTTTAACTTGGTATTGAATGATGTGTTTAATACAAGGAGATTCGGTAATACATTTGAAACAGCATTTATTGAACAGGCCATTAGCCGAAGAAGAGAAACCCGTTTTTTACGATTAAGTGTAACTTGGCGTTTTGGGGAAATGGATGCATCCTTGTTTAGAAAACGCAGCCAACGCAGAGGCGAAGGGGGCGGAATGGATATGGAGTTTTAGGTTTTATTTCCCGGCCCTAGCTTTTAACTTTAGCATTAATTTTTCAACGGCAGACGGCTCTCTGAGGTGCCAGTTTGTAGGCTTAGTGTGAAACTTAGGATTTAGAAAAAGGTTAACGTAAACAATTCCATCACCGTAGGTTTTTCCATACCACTTTTGTGTAAGGTACCTTTGTTGTGCAACGCTAAATTCTGCATTAACATTAGATTGGACTATAGCAGGAAGAGCGTCTAAGTCGCTGTCATTTATTCGATTAATCTCCGGTTGTATTTGTTGCAAGTTTGTTAAAAAACTTGGATTAGCGATTGGGGCATGGCTGTACAATGGTGTGGTTTTGTCAACGTCATTTTTTAACAGGGCAATGGCAGCAAAATATTCCCTGTAAGCAATGGTGGCATCTCCAAGGTTTTTACCCGGATAATATAAAAAATTGCCAGCCAGTAAAGTGCTTAACGTAACTAAAAGTATGGTTGTTTTTTGTTTGTTGCTTGTAAATAAACTGGTTACGTGAAGGAGTAAAACAATGGCAAATGCATTAAATGCCAAGAAGTACCTGTGGCC
>RDYC01000339.1 GCA_004293295.1 Bacteroidota bacterium | reverse complement strand
ATAGGTGAAAGTTACTTTATTGGCTTTTGCGAAGGCTAAACTTTGATCACTTTTAATGTTTGATATGATGGCTTCCTCGACCCCCTCTTGAACACTGGCTGCATCGTATCCATCAGCTAACATATTCACCATGGTATAACGGTGTTCTAACTCATGCTGTTCACTATGGTACATCACACCTTCCAGCCTGGTTTCATCATCAATCATAACGGGACATTCTTGGTTTGTTTTTTGAACAGACAGCAACAGTTGCTCTTTTGCAACAACAGTTTTGAGCTCCTCTTTAACCACTGCATAATATAAGCCAAAACCTACCCCACCAATAATGGCCAATGTTCCAACAATGCCAATAGCCACTTTTAGCTTTAAATAAGGTGCTTTTGTTTTCATAAGTAATAAATGAAACGTTGATGAGTAAAATTAATTACTAAAATTGTAGCAATTCTTTCAATTCCTGTTTAAACCTTTCTTTGGGTAAAAAATGCTGTTCCAAGGCAATATTAAATGGCACGGGCGAATCTAAACTGGCACTGCGTTTAACCGGTGCGTCTAACTTCTTGAAGCAGTGTTCAGCAATATAGGCCGCTATTTCAGCACCAATTCCACCTGTTAAGGTATCCTCATGCAAAATAAAGGCTTTACCTGTTTTATTTACGCTATTCACTACAGCCTCTTTATCCCATGGCAATAAGGTGCGCAAATCAATAATATCGGCATCTATGCCTGCCTCATCGCAATGTTTGGTGGCCCAATGAACTCCGGCACCATACGTAATAATGCTCACTTCATTTCCCGCACGAACTAAGCGCGCTTTACCTATTTCAATTTCATAATAATCATCATACACTTCTTCTTCCAAATCAACAGCACGGTATAAGGCTTTATGCTCAAAAAACATAACCGGGTTTGGGTCGCTTATACTTGCTGCTAAAAGCCCCTTAGCATCACTTGGAGTACTTGGGTAAACTATTTTTAATCCGGGTACATGAAAAAACCAAGCTTCATTGCTTTGTGAGTGAAAAGGACCTGCCCCCACACCTGCTCCCGTAGGCATACGTACCACCACATCAGCAGCCTGCCCCCAGCGATAGTAGCTTTTAGCAAGGTTATTTACAATCTGATTAAATCCCACACTCACAAAATCGGCAAACTGCATTTCCATCATGGCTTTCATCCCTTTTATTGACAAGCCATAAGCCGCACCAAGTATAGCACTTTCGCATAAGGGTGTGTTACGCACACGACCCTTGCCAAACTCTTCTACGAATCCTTGGGTAATTTTAAATACACCACCGTATTCGGCAATATCTTGCCCCATTAACACCAATTGATCGTAACGTTGCATGCTTTGTTTCAGGCCGTCACTAATGGCATCCACCAGTCGTTTAGTTGATCGTTTATCGGAAGCCGGGGCTATTGTTACGTGTTGCAAATTCCCATAAGTGGTAGCAGTTTGCGTTGAAACGGGGGCATAAACATCATTCAATTCAATATCCATATCAGGAGTAATGTCAGGCTCTGCCTGCACTGTTTCTACTCCTTCATCTATTTCTTTTTTAAATGCCGCGCGGTATTCAGCAATCATGTCATCGGTTAAAATGCCTTCTGCTTTTAACCAAGCTTCGTAGTTGGTAATGGGATCTTTTTTACCCCACTCTTCAAATAACTCTTGAGGCACATATTTGGTGCCCGAAGCCTCTTCATGGCCACGCATGCGAAAGGTGATACATTCAAGAATAACAGGGCGAGGATTGGTGCGCATGCTGTTTGCCAAATTGGTTACCATCTCATACACCTCTAAAATATTATTTCCATCAACCTTATAGCCTTGTATGCCATACCCAATGGCTTTATCAATAAAATTTTTGCACCTAAATTGTTCATTGCTTGGTGTTGATAAACCATACCCATTATTTTCAATCAGGAAAATCACCGGCAAATCCCACACGGCTGCAGTGTTAATGGCTTCATGAAAATCGCCTTCACTTGCTCCTCCATCACCGCTAAACACCACACTTATTTTTTGCTCGTTTTTTAATTTATGCGCCAAGGCAATCCCATCAGCTACACCTAACATGGCACCCAAGTGAGAAATCATGCCTACAATATGATGTTCGTTTGTTCCGAAATGAAAAGAACGTTCGCGCCCTTTTGAGTATCCGTTTAGCTTACCTTGCCATTGCGAAAAGAGCCTGGCAAAAGGCATGTCTCTGTTTGTCCAAACACCCAAGTTGCGGTGCAAAGGCAAAATATATTCGTCTTTATGCAATGCCTGGGTTACACCAACGCTAATTGCTTCTTGTCCCATCCCACTAAACCATTTGCTTACTTGCCCTTGACGTAATAAGATGAGCATTTTCTCCTCAATCATACGTGGCTTTAGCATGCCTTGATAAAGATTAAGTAAGGTGGTATTGTTATGGTGTTTTTTATTAAACTGCATAATCTATATCTATTGTATAAAGTGGTGCAAATAAAGAGAATTGTTTGCGTTTTTTAGTATGGTACATGCATAAAAAAAGCCGTAAAAACGGCTTCTTTATTGTATTGAATACTATTAAGAATTTGCTTTTTTGTGATCAGCTAAAAACTGCGCCAATCCTGAATCGGTTAAAGGATGCTTAAGCAATGCCAATATACTGGCTAATGGACTTGTTATCACATGTGCACCCACCTGAGCTGACTTAATAATATGAATTGGATTGCGGATAGACGCAGCCAATATTTGGGTTTGGTAACCTTGCACTGCAAAAATCTGCGAAATTTCCGCAATCAGTTGCATGCCATCATAACTAATATCATCTAAGCGACCAATAAACGGAGAAATGTAAGTAGCACCTGCTTTAGCCGCTAAAATAGCCTGACCAGCACTAAACACCAATGTGCAATTGGTTCTGATGCCTTTTGAAGTGAGGTACTTAATGGCTTTAATGCCATCCTTAATCATCGGTATTTTTACCACGATGTTCTCGTGCAATGCGGCTAATTTCTCTCCTTCGGCAATCATTCCTTCATAATCAGTGCTGATTACTTCTGCGCTTACATCACCATCCACAATATTGCAAATGTCTACATAATGTTTTAGCACGGCTTCTTCGCCTTTAATACCTTCTTTAGCCATTAATGAAGGGTTGGTAGTTACCCCATCTAAAATACCAAGGTCGTTTGCCTCAGCAATTTGAGCCAAATTAGCTGTATCTATAAAAAATTTCATTCCTGTTTAATTATGGGCGCAAGATTAATATTTTAGGTGTAATGTTGTTAAGATTTATTCAACATTTGGCATGACAAACAAAGATTACTGGGAAAATCGCTGGCAACAAGGGCAAACCGGTTGGGATTTAGCGGAGGTATCACCGCCAATAAAGGCATATATTGATGCAAATGTGGATGTGAACAAGGCTATTTTGATACCCGGTTGCGGAAATGCACATGAAGCGGAATATTTGCTACAACTCGGATTTACCAATGTTACGGTTATTGATATTGCACCATTACCTGTGCTTCAGCTAAAAGAGAAATTACACTTGGCGATACAACAAGGCAAACTAAAGGTGTTGTGTGAAGATTTTTTTACCCATAAAGGTGTTTATGATTTGATATTGGAGCAAACATTTTTTTGCGCCATTAACCCGAGTTTGCGAACCAGTTATGCAACACATATGCACGAGTTGTTAAAATGGAATGGCAAACTGGTGGGCGTACTTTTTGATAAACAATTTGACGGAGGCCCTCCATTTGGAGGAACAACTGCCGAATACCTGACCTATTTCACCCCATTATTTAGTAAGGTTTCCATCATACCTTGCATTAATTCAGTATTACCCAGAATGGGAAGTGAAGCTTGGATAGAACTAATAAAGTAAACCAAATAACCACAAGGGAATTTTTTGCTTCACGCCTATTTCAATTTCATCTAAAGCCAAAAAACTGTTTTTAACTTGCTTAATTTGGCTGTAATCTTTTGTTTTCCCACCTACTTCAAAGGTATAAGTTTCATCAATTAAAAAATCGCCAGTGGCAGTTGCGTTAACCTGATGTTGCCCTTTTAAGTGGTTCATAAAAAAAGTCTCCCTCATGGTGCCTTTGTCAGGCTGGCCAGATGCCAGCACATGCATCATATTTGGGTTGCCGGGATATATTTTTTCTGCCTTGGTTAAGCTGCTTAAGCCCTTTCCTTGGCTATACAATTGCATAATAAGTTGTGCTTGCTCCAAATATTGCAAGTAAAGTAATAATGATGGCCGAGTTGTTTCAATCCTGTCAGCCAACTTGCTTACATTGGGTTTAAAAGGAACTGTTTGCGAAAGCACATAAAGTAATTTTTTCAACTTGTGTACAGACGTAAAATCCATGTGCTGTACGGAAGGCAAATCCACCTCAATAGTTAGGTTAATGGTTTCCCTTAGCTTTTGCCCATAGCCTTTTTTGTTTTCTACAAAATAAGGGTAGTAACCATATTGCAAGTACTTTTTAAAGGCAGGTAGTGGTTTAAAAAGGTTAGTAAGTTCAGTGGCTAACTGAAGGTGCTTTTTACAAATATCCGGCAATGAAACTTTAGGCAGATGAATGCCCGACTCAAAGGCCATAAACTCTCTGAACGAAAGCCCTTGTAATTTGTACTCAACTGCCCTTCTGCTTAAATCGCCTTTAGACCGGTGTATTTCCAAAATGCTTGACCCTGTAAAAACAACTTTTAACTTTTTGTATGTATCATAGATATTTTTAATCGCTATTGACCAATCGGGGTATTTGTGTACTTCATCTAAAAACAAATGTGTCCCGCCATGCTGTACAAATACATCAGCCAAATCCAGTAAACTATTTTCTGTAAAATACAGGTGGTCTAAACTGGCATACAAAACGGTTTCATCATTGGGCAATGATGATTTGATATATTGTAACAACAGGGTTGTTTTACCACTACCCCTCGCTCCGGTAATGGCAATTAACCTGTTGCTCCAATCTATTTCCTCGTGCAGGTATCTTTTAATATGCAAGTCAGTATCTCTTTTTATGATATTGAAATGCTGAAATAATTGCTCCATAAATTGTATTATTTAAAATACAAATTTATACAAATAATGTAAAATTAAAAATACAATAACCCTTAAAAATGTATTTTACAAAATGCAATAAATTATATAAAGTGTATTTTTTAAAATACATTTTATATGATGATGTTTATTAGATTCCAATAAAACAGTACATCTGTAATCAACCACACAGGGTTAAAAGGTTTTTAACATTAACGAATTATCCCAATTGATTGTTTACGGCTTGCAATACTTGCTCCACTGTAATAGTATTTACTTCGTTACGGCTATACATGGTTTTATCCTTATTTGGATTTAGCCTAAAATAGGGAGGAAATATGGCGGTTACGTTTTTGGGGTAATTCACAAAACGTAGGGCATTAACGCCATTAGATTTAACAATAACAGGCGTATTGGTAAGCACAGCCATATGCAAAGCTGCTGTATCGGGGCAAATAACAAGCCGGCACTTACTTACCACTTCTATGGTTTGTAATAATGTTGTTTGTTGGCTGTAGTTTTTAACCTTTTCCAATTTTAATGCCGCTTCAATTTGGGCATTTGCCTGAACACTGTCCGGGCCTCCCATTAAATATATGGTATCAAACTGGTGGGCTACCTTCGAAATCAGTTCAATATAATGTTGAACAGGCCAACACTTGCTTCTCATATTGGCTACTGAAAATACAACCAAGCTATTTTGCCTTTCCATTTCAGTCCTAATAGGCTCAATGTGATCGGGAACTTTAAGGTTAAAAACTTGGTTTACAAAAGCTGTATTCCTTGAGTATTCAAGCTGGTGGGTGATTGCAGGAGTAATATGGTGATTGATGATATTGAGTTGACAGGGTACGTTTTTATTATTCCATCCAATGGTGTTGGTTGCATTGCTAGATAGTGCCAATAAATCTTCAATACGTGTGTTTCTGGTAAATGAGGGAATAATGGTTGTTTCTACCTGTAATTTGTTGATG
>RDYC01000338.1 GCA_004293295.1 Bacteroidota bacterium | reverse complement strand
CTAAGCGAGTTGGTTAAAGAAAACAACAGCACATAAGGAAAAAATGTCCAGCTAAAGTATTGCAAACTATTGGTATGGTGTACAGCCAAAAACATAAATAGCCCGGTGGCCATACTAATAAATAAAGCAAGTTGTAAGCCGTTTGTTTTCCATGAACTTGTTCCGTTAATGCCCATCCATTTTTCTTTTAATGCAGGTTGGCTCACATCGCCAAAGCGCAAAATTTTTACCGATGCCGGGGATGATTTTATGGTAAGCAACAACAGTAATCCGGCAGTGAATAAGGCAAGTGTCTGGTATTTTAGCACCTTATTTACAAAGGCAATGGTTGAGATATTGCAGGGGATATCAGCTAAAAAATAGTTGGAGCTTACTAATATAACAGTAGCAATACCCACAGCAAGTATAGTAACAGCAAACTTCATTACGCAATTTATTTATGCCGCAAAATTGGGCTCAAATGGGGTGGTAAAAAGTTATCATTTGGTAACTAATGCAATTTTATGGCGAATCCTGCTTAAACTCTGTGGGGTTATGCCAAGGTAAGAAGCCACATGTTTTTGTGGAGTGCGTTTAATGATATTTGGTTGTTTATGCAACAGGGCTAAATAACGTTCTTGGGCTGTTTGGGTTAACATGGCTATTTGCTGTTGTTGCTTATGAATAAACAAACCCTCGGCTGCAAATCGGCAAATCTGGTTTCCCACCTCTTGGTTATGGCTAAGCAGGTTAAAGTTGGCTTTTGAAATGCGAAACAATTCGGATGGTTCGAAAGTAATGACTTCCAATGCAGAGGGTTGTTGGAGCAGAAACGACATGTAATCACCAAAAAAGTCTTGTTCGTAACACAAATCAATGCACACAAAATTGTTGTTGTTCCATAACAACAGCCCGCCTGAACCTTTTAATATGAAATAAAGGTATTTTTCGGTTTGGTTATGTGGCTTAAGCACTTCATCTTTAGGCACAGTAATCACTTCCCCTAAATCAGCAAACGACTTCCATACCTCAACGGGCATATTTAGATAAGCATCAAATGCTGTTTTTATTTTTGCGGCAACTTCCATTATTTATAAATCAAGTGTTTTAATGCAAACCAGCTTTTAGCAAGCAAATAGTAGGTGATGCGGTACAAACACACTACTCCAAAACCAACTGCAACAAAAATAATGGTTAACAGCAATGTTGGGTGTTGCAGTGAATGGTGCCACGCAGGAATAAGGAATCAAATAAATCACTTGTTGGAACAGCAACAAACCAAAAGGTTTTAAGCAGTGTCGGGAGTTGTTCAATCATTTCCATAGCAATCAAATTTACATGTTTTTTAAATATAATGGATATTAAATGAAAGTTAGGTGAGGGTTGTTAAGTAGGCGCAACTTGCTATCTATTTAAAACGATTCCCCAAAAGCAATGTAAAACCCACTATTATTAGCGCTACCAATGGCGTAGTCAATTCGCAAATTGGTGTGTTCTTTTTTATCAACTTTAAAACGCAAACCTAAACCATAATTATGCTTGATATGGTTAACGTTAAAGCTGGTTTCGTTGCCATAAAGGGTTGATAATCCGCCAAAAGCAGCCAAGCCAAACCGCCAAAAAAGGGGCAAGCGCAACTCGGTTTGCCATGAACATAAATAATTGTCTCTATATCGCCCATAATAATAGCCTCTCACCATTTTATCACCACCTAAGAAGGGGTAATCATAAAAGGGTGGAGTTCCTGTTGTTAACTCATTAGCCAGTCGGTTTGCCCACGTAAATTTGTTGTTCCATGTTTTATAGTAACGTAGGTCAACCAAAAACTCCCAATAATTCGTAGTTGCTATATTATAAAAGCTATTCACCTGTAAGTAAATTCCTTTAGTTGGGGTAAGCAAGTTGTTACGGGTATCCTTTAACACCGCGTAACCAATGCCAACTGTTGATGCAGCCATTAATTCGGGATAAATCGGGGTGAGTTTTTCGGGTTTAATATGGGAATAGTTTACATACTTCAATTGAATGCCGCTAAAAAATTGTGCCCCCATTTTTTTTAATACCGCCACATCCAGTATAAATCGGTTGCTGTTAAATAACAGCTTGTTATTTTCTGGGGTGTTTGGACCAACACCATAATACTGGTCAGGAAATTGGGAGTAGTGAATCAGACCCCTGCTGAACCATTTCTCAGCCTTTGAAAAATAATTCCAACCACTTTCCACAATTAGTTGGTTATTCCAAGTATAGTTAAATTCCAATTTAGCATTGGAGGTTCTGGTGTTGCTGTCGTTATGCAGGTTAAAAGTAAACAAGGTAACCGCACCAACATACGTTCTGGTTTCAGGAGAATAACCAATGGTTGGTACGGGTAGTATTTTAATTTTTTTTGTTTGGGTGCTGTCCTCACCTAACGCAACCAATGAATAAAGCAAAACAAAAGGCACAAGCACAGCAACTCTAAGCATGTTTTATGGGGTTGTTGAGCCATTTGGTAAAGTAGGTTTTTCCCAAAAACCAAAAGGCAGCTGATACCAATAATGATGCAATAAATGAAAACAGAAAGTTGTGTTGGTCATACCCACTTTGGCCAAAAAAGGCATATAACAAACAGAGCGGTATGTAGCCAATTGTATTTAGTAAAATGTATTGCTTAAACGACATGTTATTGTAACCGCACACAAGGCATATACTCTCGGCAAGTATAGGAATACCACGGGTTATTAATATGGCAAAGGCTCCATACTTCAATAAAAAAAGGTGAGCACGCTCGTCCTTTTTTGCCTTCACGCCCATGGAGGTAAATTTACCCAGATAATAACCTACACAGGAACCGGCCAGTAACGAAACAAACGATAAACAAGAGCCTGATAAAATGCCCAGTACGTATCCATTGAGGTACATTACAATACTTGAAGGAACCGGCAGTAGGATGTCGCCTAAAAGAATAAAGAAACTGATGGTGGCAAACTGCAACTTAGCATGCTCCACTTGGCTGAGTGCAGCTGTAAACTCTTGCTCAAGATTTTCACCAATGATAAATACCACAATTACCACCAAAAAGAAGGCAATAAAAGGAAGCCATATGCTTTTCATCGTTGTTTGAAATTACGCAGGTAATTTAGGCAAGTTTTGTCTAATCACCAGTGAGTTATTATCAGGGTCGCAGAAAAAGAAGAACAAGTCAACGTACCCTTCATCTGATTCGTTTTTAATAATGTATTGGTTATCGCCACTGCCATTACCGGCAGCTATTACTGCTATTTTTTGTTGTAGAAAATGGTGTAAAGTGGCATGCACGTCATCAACAATAAAACTAGGTACAGTGCCTGTTTGTGGCATGGCATCAAATGGTTTATCAATATCTTTATACAATCCAAGGGTAAATGCCCCTCCATTGCTGGAAGGGGCATTTAGTTGCATGTACGAATCCTTTTGATAATCTCCACCTGAGTTAATGGTATATCGTTCGTCAAGTTTAAATCCCAACATGCGTTCATAAAATGATTTAGATAGGAGCATATCACTTACGGAAATTTTTGTAACCAATTGTGTTGCGGTAAATTTCATGGCGTTAGTTAAAGGGCGCGTTGGGTAAAACAAACTCGTACGATGGCCCTATGGTGTAACCATATTTACCCGGGAATGGCATTTCTGCTAAACGTTGACAAGCTAACCTTAAATCAAACATCAATCCAATGGTGTTTGGCAAGTTATCGGGCTTTCCGTTAAATGTAATGTGCAAGCCATATAGCAAATTGCTGTAGGTTTGATTAAAGGCTTCTAATAATCTTCGCTCTTCAGAACCTAGTGGCAACATGTTTGCTTTGGTATTGGGAAATAAAGGCAATACGTTTGATGCATCAAAAGGGATAATAGGTCCGGTAAACGAATACCCGTTAGGGGCATCCTTATCCGGTACCAACTGTTGGCCTTTATAGAGTTCTTCAAACTTATAGTAATGTGCCAATTCATTATCAGTGCCTAATGGAGATACACTGCTTCCTTCTCCCTGTTCAATAATGATATTAATGGCATCAATGGCATTTTTTTTAGTTAAAATCGGATACAATAAATCTGGCGAGAAAAAACTAGAAGTAACCTGTTTGGCTGGATTACCTGGTAAAACATCAGGTGCAATTTCATTGATTTTATCTTGCACCGCTTTATAAAAGTCGCCAATGGTTTTGTAGGTTGCCGGCTCTTCAATCTCATTGGTGCTTTTAAATGGTATAGGATTTTCTGGTTCTTCAATTTCCATAAACACATTTTTCATCAAATCAAGCGAGTACTTTTCTATACCAACAATTAGTGAGCCTCCAATGCCCATAGGCAAATGGGTGGGATACTCAGGAACGAAGTTTGGATTAGAAATGTCAGGACTTCCACCAAGTGCATTTAATATATTGGCCGCAATGGTCATGTGCATCATTTCTTCAATTACAATGGAATGAATCACTGTTCGGATTTCAGACGAGGTATTTGGCTTAAATGAAAACAAAGCTGTTAAATACGGTGGTATGGTAGCGTGTTCTAATTCTATGGCATTTTGTAGCATTGGATAAAGATCTTCCAAACTACTGGCATCATTAACTGCCCTTACAAACTGTGGATTTATTTTTAACATGGTTCTAAAGATTAAAATTCAAATAAATTGGTGATTTGAGGAAAACTCATCATGTTTCCATTTTTCGCTTTTGTAGCCTCTTCAAACTGTTGTTGGCTATCGGTTAAATTTGCGGTATCAAGCACTGGAGGTGCAGCCGTGAGCTTGCCTGTATTTTTAGCTGATGTTACAGTCATGTCATCAATAACCGGATTATCTAACCATTTTAAAATGGTTAACCGTTTATTCTCCGATAAATCCCTGGTTACCGGCATGTAAATGGGGTCCAGTATGTTTCTTGTGAATGCAAATTTTAAAATATCTTTTTTTGCAATCAGTGCATGAGGGTCGGCAAAATTGATAAAGAACTTACTCATGATAGGGTATAAGTTGGCAAACTGTATCATGGTTTGAGCAATATCAGACCATACCGGAGTTTCAGGAATGGAAAAATCGTCTCTCAAATGTGCCGTAATTGACATTGGTTTTACCCCAGGCATGGCAGGGTCGTTGGATGAATTTCCCTCTGTATCGTAATCAATCCAATAAATTTGCCCATCAATATAAACGCGCGGGTTGTTTATGCTATTTCCGGTAATGGCAATTTGTGCCATACCATTGTTGTTAGTGGTGGCGGTTGCTGAAAATCGGAGCCCATCTTGAGGCTTATTATTTCCGTATGTTTCGCATATCGGTACGCGGTGTTGTTCTTTTGATTTGTCTGCTGTAGGGGGCTGCATCTTAAAAGTTATTGTTTGATTAGCCAGTGGTTTGCCAAATTTATAGGCATATAGGTTAACAGTTACGGTTTGATTGGTATCAATGCGTTGCACGAAATTATCAGCAATGCACACATAGCCGCCAACAGCTTCTCTGGCCACCAGCAAATACTTATTGGAGTTATTGCCAACTACCAATAACAATTGGTTATTTTTAAGTGCATCCATGATAGCGGGCGATAGGTTAGAAAAGTCAATAATTCCGCTGGTGCTGTTTAGCCAATTTGTTCCTTGTAAATACTCAACTTGACCAATAATAGTAATTTCGGAATCAGAGAGTAATACATTGGTTGCAGAGGGGGCTGTGGTGAGTGCTTTTGTGCTAACTGCAAGGTATAAATATGAACTAAAATTAATAGTTCCTATAGAATCAGATACGGGAAACGAACTTCCTAAATCAATGGAAAGCCTTGCGCTGTTATAGTCTAGTAGAAAGTTTGAACCACCAAATACATTGCCATCTTGATACACACCATACAACCTGCGTGCAGGTGCAAATAATTCAGGTTCATTTTCAAACCAAGGGCCAATGCTACCTAAAATGCGGCCAAGCGAAAATCTGCCATCGGTATGGGTGTAGTAATAACCAAATGCATTGAGGTTAATGCTGATTTTATTTTGGTGTGTTTTGGCTTTTAATGCTTGTAAAAATGGTGAATCGGCAGC
>RDYC01000060.1 GCA_004293295.1 Bacteroidota bacterium | reverse complement strand
CCCCTTGGCCCACAAAATAAAAAGGCATGTGCGATATGGTTGTTTTTTATCGCATTTTTTAAGGTATGGGTAATGTGTTCCTGTCCTATTACGCTCTCAAAAGTTCCCGGCCTGTATTTACGAGCCGAAACCACAAAATTTTCCATGCCGCAATTTAACCACTAATTTTGATTCACCATGTAATGTGGATGAATTGTTTGCAGATTAAAGAGGTGATTCTAAACAACAAAAAGGTGCTTAAGCTCATTTGTCTTTGAGCAAATCGAATAAGCCATCCAACTTGTCGGGCTCAAACCAGTTATCGGGAGCTTCTTTTTTAAACCAGGTTAATTGGCGTTTGGCGTAGTTACGGGTATGTTGCTTAATAAGGTTTATTGCTTCTTGTAAGGTGTGTTTTTGGTCAAAATAATCGAAAAGTTCTTTATAGCCAACGGTTTGCAATGCATAAAAGTCCTGATAAGGAATCATACTGCGGGCTTCTTCTAGTAAACCTTGTTCCATCATGCTATCAACCCGAAGGTTAATGCGTTGATAAAGTTGTTCCCTAGGCAAGTTTAACACCACTTTAATGGTGCGGAAATTTCTGGGATTCTTTTTGCTGTTGGGTATAAAGCCGTTTTCTTTGGCAATGGCAATTTCTATGGCACGCATTACCCGCTGTGGGTTTTGCATTTCAGTGTAATTGGCTAAATCCGGGTTTAATTGCAACAAGCGTTGTTGCAAGGCAGCAATACCAGCGGTAGCATACACTTCATTCAATTCAATTCTTAGTGCTTCATCTGCCTTAGGCATATCATCCAATCCATCAACCAATGCTTTTACATATAATCCGCTTCCTCCAACGGCTATTACCACATCATGTTTGGTAAATAACTGTTCCAGTTTGGCTAATGCGTCCCGCTCAAAATCTCCTGCTGAGTAAGGTTGGTGTATGCTTAAATGGCCTATAAAGTGATGTGGTATCGCATCTAATTCTACTTTACTTGGTTTGGCGGTGCCTATACTTACTTCTTGGTAAAACTGCCTACTGTCAGCCGAAATAATTTCAGTGTTTAATTGTTGCGCCAACCGGATAGCAGCCGCTGTTTTACCAACAGCGGTTGGTCCTAGTATACAAAGGAGTGTTTTGGTCATGCCTGCCGTTTATTGTAAGTAAACT
>RDYC01000337.1 GCA_004293295.1 Bacteroidota bacterium | reverse complement strand
ATTCTTATTATTGATGTGGTTGATATTCCCGAAATAACAGGACTAACCCCAGTATTTGGTTTGATGGTGATTGTCCAATTGGGGTTGTTGGTGTAAAAGCGAGCAAGTGTAAGTGGAAACGTTTCATTTGTTGAAACATAATCGTTATCTAGCAGTAAGTTAATATTCCCTTGCACCTGTTTGCCAACCAAGTCGTTTAGAAATGCCGTTATAGAAGTATAGTTCGGTGCTGTTTTAGAAGCCCCTATCAAATAGTTTCCTGTTAGTGGAACAATGTATTCTCCTAAAACAAAAACACCTCTTAAGGCACTATCCTTAACCAAACTATTCGTTGTAATAATTGACCCACTTGGGCTGCCTGATACTGCCCTATACATACCATTCAAAGAGTCCGCATACGCTAACCTGTTGGTTGGAATCATCCCCGTTTGTGTCCAACTTAAAAATGTGCTATCTAAATTTGCACCTCCTGCAACAACGCTTACTTGAACATAGTCAGGACTAATTGTTGTTAATGAAGTACCGTTGGGTACTCCGGTAACTAAACCATTGTAATATTGCATCCTCACATCAACAAAGCCTGCGGCTTTTGTTCTTGTATTAACCAGCCGAATTAAACGGTTACTGGAATTTCCAATCGGAAAAGAGTACGTATTTGTTGATGTTAACGAAGCAGGAAGCCGCCTTACTAAAGGGCCTTTCACATAACTTAATGAACTTCCAAATCCTATTGCGCTTTCAACGGTATTAACTACCCGCAACGTTGCGGTATCCGATGAGGTAATAATACCCGTGGTAAGCGTAAGGATGCCTGTGATATCGAGATTGCCGCCAGATAACAAAAGTCCCCTGGCATTATTCATAAACAAACTATTAACTGTTCGATTTGCCGGAATCTCTCTTCCAGTTTGCTTAGGTGTTGCTTCATTGTAATAAAATAAAGAATAGGTACCAGTACCTAAATTAAGTGTTGGAAACACATCAAACCCCACTGTTGATAATGCAAAATTAGTGCCGCCAAAATAGATATTCACTGCTTGATTCAGCCCATTGCCAAGTATAATGTTATTGCTGTTTATAAAAGGTGTAGCTGATTCAAAACTTACCCCATATGTTACAACCTGCTTATTAAACTTAACACCTACGGAAGTGTTTTTGTTAAAAAGTAAGGCAACCGTATCAGTGCCAGTTCCTGTATAAACTTGTAAAAACTTGCCTGAAAATTCAATCCCTCCAACTGAATTTCCACTAACAACACCATTGTTCTCGAAGGTATCTCCTTTAAAAGTTAATGGAAAACCATTTAGATTTAACCTTACCCCGGTGTGTAGCTTTATTTTTTGATTTACCGATAAACTGCCAATCATTACAGCTGATTTTCTGTTGTTAACGGTATCAATTATTAAGGTAGGCACTTCTCCCTGTATCCTAAAATCAAAGTTACCGCTTGTAGCAACAGTGCCAACACGTAGCACACCGCCTGTAATATTTATATCTGCCATCGAAGACGCTACAACATTGTAATCAGCTATGGTTGCACCAGTTGAGCGTTGAACCAAGTTTAATGTTCCCCCAGTCCAATTAAAAACAGATCTCAAGCTTACTATTCCAAATGAAGGGGAATTAGAAATGCTGTTACCCACTGTAGCTACATTAATGGTTCCGCTACTAAAGTTAAACGCAAATGTGCTGCCTGATGTTAAAATTCTGGATGCTGCATTTACAGTACCACCATCAACTGTAAATGTTGAACCGTTACCAAACTCTAACAATTGGGTAGTTAACTGGTTCACGTTAAAAACACCTTGGGTAATTTGAAGCAAGCCATTACAAATAGGATTGCCATTGGTTGATGTTACGGTAAAATTGGGGTTGTTTAACACCAAACCTCCATTTAAGGGGATATTATATGAAGCCGAAGCATATAATGGATTAGACTGCGTAAAATTTCCATTTATTCTAAGAATACCAGCAGTGTGATTTGCAATTAAACCCAGTGCATTGCCACCCTGAACGGTAAAAGGAATATTTAAATCTAAAACCGGGCGATTGGTTGGAAAAGCACCTTTATTGATTACTATTAGCCTGAAATCTGTAATAGCACCTGTGCCTGTTATGCTGCCATTTAGCCTGCCCAAAAAAGTAACTATTACTCCGGCAGTGGTAAACATATCAAACGTGCCGTTGTTAATGAGGCTGCCTGTTGACCATGCATTTGCCAACGACCCAATATTTAATGCGTGGGCGGTTGGTGTACCGGTACCTGCTGTAAAACTTGCTCCATTGCTTACGGTAACTGACTCCTGAACAGTTAAGGACCTGGCTGCAGATGGGTCATAAACCAACGTGCCTGAAACCCCTTCTCCCACTCGTAGTTTATAGCAGGTTACATTGCTATCAATTACTACCGTAGCCCCATCTGCTATAATAACACTATCATTTGCGGCAGGTACAACCCCATTCATCCATGTTGCCGAGTTTTTCCAACCTCCGCCTAAGGCTGTTGATTTTGCAATAGGAGTATTTAATGTGGAAATATTGCCAGTGAGGGCAGCAGAACGAGACTCTTTAATTGCAGTTATTCTAACTAAATAATTTGTTGATGGACTTAACCCAGTTAACTGAAATGAAGTAACCGTTGGGCCAAGTGTTGCGGCCAGCGTCCAATCATTTCCGTTTATTCCGTAATAAATTTCATTATTAATGGCAGCGTTTGGAGCAACTGCATTATTGGTCCAATTCAACGTTACGGATGTTAAACCAATTGAAGTGAAATTTAATGCACTTGGCGCAGGAGGGGGTGCTGGTGTAAAAACATATGCTCTGCGGGTGGTTGCCGTTCCTCCTCCTGAAAGTGGGGCGTTCAACCCTGGTGAGAGACTTATGTTTGTAGTTAAAGTTGAACTTGAGGTTTGTGTATTCGGATTTACACTTTGTGTAAGAAAAGAGGCACTTGAAAACCCGATGTTTCCATTAATAGCAGTAGCACCGGATACCTGAATATTACCATACACAAATTCTATGGCTCCTGTGGCCTCATAAATACGAGCCTGAAAAGTGGCATCATTGGTTGTGGAGAAAGCAACTGTGGCATTAATGGTCATGTTTAAATATTCTATCACCAAGGTGCGGTTTGGCGCATTGCCTACCAACTTATAATGAACTTTCCCTAATGGGCTGGTTCCCATGGCTTGGGCTGATGCAACATCAGGCGCAGTATTTAGTAACAGAGGCGCAACCCTGATGCCATTGCCCCCAAGCCAAAAATTACCACTTGTTAAGGCAAGGTTTAACCCTAGCCAACCGTGAGATGATACACTAAATGAGGTTACCCTGGTTCCCATTAACCAACAATCAAAGTTATTTGGAAAGTTTACCAATCCGGAACCTGAGCCATCTCTTATTAATGGCCCAATAAGCTGGGTGGTGCCAACCGTCATGTCAATGGGGTTGGCATTTAAGTCCGTATTTAATGAGCTGGTTTGGTTGGTGGAGAATACATAATTATTGATATCCTGGGCTTTTAGCTGACCCACCAACATGACACAGCCAAGAAGTGTGAAAAAAACGTAAAACACGTTATTGCTTAATGGAAAATGATTTTTCATACGGCTGAGGGTTTTATCACTTGAAATTTGGGTATCTAAAAAAGGGAATTTTATTGGGATAACCAAAAAAAAGTTTGTCATTTTTTAATACTACCAACTGGCTAAAAACCCTAAAATGCGCAAAAAAATTACATTATTGAGCAAAAAAGTTGGAAACAAAAAGTATTTGGCTTCGCAAATCACTGCTGTATTATATTGCCATTAATTCACCGCGTCATTAAGCCCACAAAAACAAACTTGCCCATTAACTAAAAACCGCCAAGTTTTTTAACTTGACGGTTCTGGTTTATTACTCATTTCCTTTACCACGCGAAACATTAGCTCCGCTGAACTTTGTTTCGCGCGGGAGCCAAGGGCTTTCACTGCTTTACCTCGACTAAATAGCCTATTTCTGGTCGGTCAATACGATATTTAACAATTAAATTCTGAATTTTCCGGGGAATAGGAACATCTCCATAATATTTTTGTGTGCGACTGTAAATTTTCCCATTTACTGTGTACTCAAAAATCAAATAATCGTCATCTATTATTGGTTCAGAAACTTTTTGGGGTCTTACTGTTGAAAAAGAATACTTAATACTGTCTAAAATTGGTTTATTGTCATAAACTAGGGCCCTATCATAATTATTTCTATTTACAACAGTGTAAAACTGTTCTCCTGACACAACTCCTTTGAATGGAATATTCTCTGTGTAGGTATATAACTTTCCATTAATGGAATACGAAACATCTATTGTTTTCCAACCCACATTACTAACTGTTCCTACAACTTCAATACCTGTCTGAAGAATATAATCTCTTTCGTCATTTCTTAACTTAAATGATAAATATATTATGCCAATAACAATTGGACCCAGAATCAATACTATAACTTTTTTTTCTTTATCTGTCATTACTTTTTCAATTTTTCAGCGGAAACTCCAGCCGCAACTCCACCAACTATTCCAGCAGCTTTCGCATTTCCCTTTGCTTGTGATCTAGCTGCGGCAGCTTGCCCTTTGTTTGCAATTTGCTTGGCTGAACCAGTCATAGCTCTAGCTGCTCTAGTTTCAGCAGCTCCAGCTACTTTTGCCAATCCTTTATTCAAATGAGCTCCTAGCACTTTTTCTGTTCCCTTACCTAAAGCGGACCCTATCAAATCTGCCGCAGCTTCTTTAACATCCTTGTCTCCTCCAACAACTCGCTTATCAAATCCCTTTTTAGAGTCATACTTTACGTCAACTGCAGCCTTTACTACTTCTTTATTTGTTGCAACCTTCACCACTGTTTTTAGAGCTTTGTTTGAGTTGACCACTTTTTGAGTTGTTTTAACTGCGTTGGCAATTCTAATTGCTGTTTTCCCTGCTTTTGCAAGATTACCGAAACCAGCAGTTGCCGCTCCAACACCAGCTTCTATTGCTATATCACCATAATCTAAGTCGAGTATATCCATTCCGCTTTTCCCTGAAACTACATTAACAGTTATTTGAGTTCCAATTTCAATTGCAGCACCCACAAAAGCACCAAACAATTGAGGAACAAAATCCCCATCAGGATCATTATTTTTAATCGGATTATTATCCATTGAACAAAATGGACTTTGGTGCGGTAATTCATCAGCTTCAGGGTCTATTGACCACCAACGGCCTAAGCGTGGATCAAATTGCCTGTATAATGTTGTATAAGCATTACCGTCTCCATAGATTTCATTATCTTTTTCCGAGCCTTCATTAAACCCAAACCTATACTTACTACCACTGCTATACCACACCCTGCTTGGTTGTAAGCTGCCAAAGGCATAATAATCGCTGGTTTGCAGCAAGTCGGCTTCGTAATGGTCAGCATAAGTAATGCCTTGTTGCACCAGTTTGGCATTGTCTATGGTAATAAAGGCGTTGCTATTTGGCGGGGATCCAATTTGTTTTACAATAAGGGTAAGAACGTTTCCGGTAAAACCACTGCCGTTAATGGACAGGCTATAGCTGCCGTTTGCGGTGTAGGTGCCAGTAGCAACCAAGGCATTGCTTGCGCTTCGTGCTTCAACCAATACATTGCCGCTGTTGCTTTTTACCAAATCAAAGCTAAACACAAAATTGTTATTGGGCAAGCTTAAGGCAATTGTTTTTTGCACCCCATTGTTTGCAACAGGTGTAAATATTTTTAATTTTTGGGTGTTTACCTCTATGTTGGTAGCTGCTAGGGCATTCCACCCATCGTTGCCATAGGTAAAGCGGCTGTCGCTAATAGGCATATCGGTATTGCCGCTTTGCACACTTATTTTGCGGTCGCTTACCACAGCCAATACATTACCCAAGTGGTTGGTTAGCTCATACCTGCGGCTGCCTTTGGCATAAGGGGTACCGCAATCGTTTACTAAGCCCATATCATTTAGCTGGTTGTAGCTATTTTGCATCACCCCATTTTGCAGTAGGTTGGCTAAAAATTCAAAGTCTGTCGGCCTTATCCTTTCTCCATCAAAAACAATAGCACTATTTTCCTTTAATAGTATGATAAACTGATCCTGCATGTTAAACAATGGCCCCACGGCATCCCCATTGAG
>RDYC01000059.1 GCA_004293295.1 Bacteroidota bacterium | reverse complement strand
AGTATTGAAGCTGCTAATCCAGTTCCAATCTTTCTCGATATTAGAGGCATTGACTACCAAATAATAAGCATATTCACTCAGACGATAGACGAGCAAATCATCTACAATTCCTCCATTTTCGTTTGGTAAATAGGCATAAAGTACCTTGCCGTCATAAAGTTTGGAGGCATCGTTGGAGATAACTCTCTGAATGAGGTCTAAGGCTTTCTCGCCTGTTATCAGAAACTCACCCATGTGCGAAACGTCAAAAACGCCAACGCCATTTCTTACAGTATTATGTTCCTCAATATCAGAGGTATAGCGCAGTGGCATATAAAAGCCTGCAAAAGGAGTCATTTTTGCTCCTAATTTTTCGTGAATATCATTTAAAGCTACTTTTTTCAAATCCATTGTTTATCTATTAAGAGAATTCTGTTCCTTTATGTTTGATTGCCTCTTCCAAAAAATGTTTGATTCTCTGCTCTTGGTCTTTTTGGCAGATGAGTAAGACATTTTTATATTTTGCTACTATATAGTTGTCCAAGCCTTGTACTACCACAAGCTGCTCTTCTGGTGTTTTGATGATAGAATTGGTAGTTTCGTAAGCCATGATATTGCCACTCAGTACGTTACCTTCCTTGTTTTTGGGTAATTGCTCATACAGAGATTTCCACGTTCCTAAGTCAGACCAGCCCAAATCACAAGGCACTACATAGACATTGTCCGCCTTTTCCATAATTCCATAATCGATAGAAATAGTATGGCACTGCGAATAGGTAGTTTTGATGGCGTTTTTCTCTCTTTCTGTGTAGAAGTCATTTTGCAACTCGTGAAAAATGCCATGCAGTTCAGGCATATACCTTTGAAAGGCTTTTGTAATACTTGTAACACTAAAAATAAATATACCTGCATTCCACACATAGTCGCCACTATCGAGAAACTCTAAAGCTAATTCTAAGTTTGGTTTTTCGGTAAATGTTTTGACTTTTTTTACGCTTGTAGGCGCATCTAAGTCCAGCATTTGAATATAACCGTAGCCTGTATCGGGGCGTGAGGGCTGTATGCCGAGGGTAAGCAACACTTCTCCTTTTGCGGTAGCATCAAGGGCGGTGAGAAGTGCCTCTGAGAAGGCATCTAATTTGTGGATAATGTGGTCAGCAGGGGCTACGATAATGTTTGCATTC
>RDYC01000058.1 GCA_004293295.1 Bacteroidota bacterium | reverse complement strand
AATGTGTAAGCCTGTTTGCCTAAAAAGTAGCATTGTTTAAATCCTGCATGAAATTCCTTGGCGTGAAATTTAATCTTTTTAATGGTGGGCTGAACCGTTTTAAAGGGCTGATATAATGGGTGTATTACAAACTGGAATTCAGGCCATTGGTTAAATTTTTCTAACGCATATTTTCCTAATGAAGTGTTGGTTTCTTGTTCTAGCAAAAACTTATGGGTTAGTAATGAGTTTTCGTAAACGGCACACATCACCCAGTCTGCCTCACTATTGTGAAATTTTAGTTCTAACCACTCTTCGTTTAGTTTTTCAAAGGCGATGTGGAAACCATTATATACTTTTACAAACTTAGGTTTGGTGGTTACTGGGCTTTCTGTAGCATTAGTGGGTGTATGCTGAGGGTTATTAATTTTAACAAGTTCACTTAACAATACGGGTATTTCAAAATCATCCTCAATGGTTACACCAGCAGTATTCCCGTTAATGCTGGTAACAGTGCCTTGCATATTTTCGTTCACAAAACGAACAGTATCACCAAGCTTAATGGTCATTGTTTTAATTCACTTTTTAAAATGTCTCTTAGTTTTTGGCCAAGCGTAATCAAGTATTTCTCTGTTATTTCCTTTATGGTATTCTCTCCACTTGCGGATACTACAAGCACTTCAGCCAATATTAGTTTACCCGATTTATCCCAAACATTGTAATGTAAGTTGAAGGTTCTGTTATACTCTTGTTTAGTCCATTCGATGGTGTTTTTATTTGAGGTGGTAATTTCGAATTGACTTAAGGTAAGGATATAGTCACATTGGTATTTTTGGTAAAGGGTTTTATACAAATCCGGGTCTTGAATTTCGCCAACCATGGCAATTTCATCGGTATAAATTTGTTGTTTTTTATCTTTTTTAACCAATAGTTTGCTGCTATAATTCCGTTTCTCTTTTGGAATATTTTCTGTAGTAAAATAACGTGTTGCTGCGTATATCTTCTTTAAATCGTCTTCGGCATTTAAACTACTTGCATTAATAATGCTAACCACTTGAAATGCAGAGAGTAGTTGGTGGTAGATATTGGCTTCAACATTGTTGCGTATTTGGTTACGCACTTTAGGTTCGTCTAATTTACTAAAACGTGCGATGTCAGGGTCGGCATCACTAAAATACATCATG
>RDYC01000336.1 GCA_004293295.1 Bacteroidota bacterium | reverse complement strand
TCAAATAGTTATGGGCTGGATTTGGTGAAACCAATACCTGATTATTGATACCTGATGCCGATAACACCACCACGTTTGAGTAAGTGTGTTTAGTATTTTGGTAGTCAATTAATTTCAAGCGATAATAACTCAAGCCCCCTTGCCCTTTATCCTGATAAGTGTAGGTGTGTTTGGTTGGTTTGTTTTGTGCATAAACCAAGTCAATACTGGTAAAATGTTCCCCATCAAAAGCATGTTGAATTTCGTAGCCCAACATGTTTTTTTCAGCGGTTACTTCCCAACTCAGCTCATTGGTGTTTTCGTTCCGCTTCCCGTTAAAGCTAAGCAACTGCACGGGTAGGGGTTGCATATCGCCAACAATTAACCTAAAACGGTTACCAAATGTACCGCCATTAGAAGTGTTGATGGCATAACTATACGTTGGGTTTGCACGAATATTGGTGATGTGTTGGTTATAAAGATCTAATAGAAGCACTTGTTTGGTTGATGGGAAAGCCTGCAATCCTTCAAAATGAAGAAAGTAAATGCCCGAAGAAGCAGATTGAACAAATAAGACAAAAGTATCAGCAGCATTGTTATGCAGTTGGGGTACAACATTTCGTTGTACCAGTTGGCTGTCAGGTGTTACAAACCCCATGTTAATTTGGTTGTTTTTCAGTTTTCTGGCATCCTCATTAAATACAAAGTTATTGCTGCTTAAAGCACTAAAGCTTAACCATGCAATATCATACTTGCTGCTGTCTTGGTACATTTTAACCACAAAAGGAACTTGTTGTGTTTTAAAGTAGGAAGTTGGATTGGTTGTAACTTTATCATTCTCTTCGAATGTAATGGTTTGTGATGCTCCGGATACTTGTACAAAAAAACCTTGGCCAATAGCAATATGCTCAGTAGCCAACCTGTTTACATAATTCCCGGTACCTGCATCCCACACCCAATAAGTGGTGCTTACACTACCCGTTTTATTTACTGCATTGTAATTTATTTCGCTAGGGTAGGGGTTGCCCAACAAATTCCAACCATCATCAGCGGCAACACCTGTATTGGTATACGATAAATTAATGGCTGATAATGTTCCTTGGTTAATTGTTCCAGTATAGTCAGCCGTAACGTTATTAGGTACGGTTGCAGAATTTGTAATGGAAGAGGTTTGCGTGCGGTCGCCCCTAAAAAAGGTAAGCATACCCATTCCGGGATTTAAAGTAGACGCTAAAGTAATATTTTTCCATCCCCTAGTGCCCGAGGTATTTTCCTGATAAGTTAGAATAGAAGTACTGGTACCACTGCCATCAAAACCATTAGATGTACCCCCCGGTCCGGTTATCAGCACATCGTCAATCATGTCGTTAAAGGTAAATCCACTCACAGGGCTGCTCATGGTTCTCCAACCGCGTCTTCCACTGCCACCTTGCATAAAGCGCTCAATGTTTACATTACCGCTAACGGTTGCTCCTGTAATCTCTCCAATACGCGCAGTGCCATTGGCATCCGATTTTAAGGTTAAGAAACCCGCAGAAGCCAATGTTGCAGTGCCTGTTACGCTCACAGTGCCAGGTGTAACACCACCATTAATATTTAAGGCACTTCCTAAAGTGGTTGTTCCACTTCCGGATAACGTAAGGTTATTAAGCAAATTACTGGTTCCTAAAGTACTTTGGTCAAGGTTAAGCGTGTTTGAACTGGTGCCTCCAATGGTGAGGTTTGAGGTAGCTGACCCTCTTAAAAAACCTAAACCTGAAATGGTTCCGTTTACAGTTAATGTATTGCTACCGATAGCAACAATGTCGTTTGCAGTAGCAAGGTTGATGTCTTCATCCACGGTAATGGATGAGGTAAGGGTTTTGATATTGCCGCCACTAAAAGTTAGTTTTTTATAATCAGCTCTAGTGCTAATGGTTTGAGACGAACTGCCACTGTAATTGAGCGTAGAGTTGGTTTCTAATGTGATGATTGGGCTATTGGTATTGTCAATGGCTGTGTTGTTTGCGCCACTAAAACCATTGGTGTTAATCACGTTAAATGTGGCTCCGTTTTTAACGGTAAAGGTACTGCCCGATTGAAGGGTTAATACACTGGATGCACTTGATAAGCCAACATTGGTGCCTGAGATGTTTACATTACCATAAGTTGGAGCTAATCGAATGTCTTGTTGGGTGCCGGCTGTATTGGTAAATTCAATCGTTGACGTATTGGCAAGGGTGTAAGTACCCGTCATACTTGGCCGTGTTCCTGTGCCACCCAACTTTAAGGTGCTTGACCCGGTCATGGTTAAATTAGTTCCCGTTCCTCCAATGGTACTGTTACCAGCATCTAACATTGCTGTTCCCGAAATGGTTAACGTACCGGATATGCTCAAGGAACTTGCGGCAGTTTTTGTTCCTCCTCCAGAGATGGTAAGGTTTACATAAGAAGGGCTGGTTGTAATAATTTGTGTTCCACTTGAAGCAGCATATTCAATAATAGAAGATGGGCCTAAAGTTGGTGTTGCCCCCGTAAATGAAGCACCTGTTCCAGTAAAACCATCTAAATTAGAAGTGATAAATGTACCATTGATATTTACAGTTCCAGTTCCTGTGATGGAGAAAGTTGACGCATTTAATGTGCCGTCTACGGTTAAGGTTGTGGTGGTTGTTCGGGTTGAACCTAAAGTAACGGTGGCTCCCGAATTAATGGTAACCGAACCTGGCACTGAACTGGTAGGCCACTCAACTCCGGCAGTTAAATTACCTGAGCCATTGTAAATAATGGCCCCACCTGAATAAGCAATACTTCCACTTCCACTTATGGTGGCACCCGTGTTAACGGTAAGCGTTCCGGTGATAGTTAACGTGGTGCTGCCATCAACTGTAAGTGTGGTGCCTGATGCTAAAACCACATTTACTAAACTTTGGTTGCTGCTTACTTGTAAAGTGGCCGTGTTGTTTACATTTACACTTTGTGTAACGGGTATGGTTGTTCCTCCGGTTCTATTTAAGCGCAGTGTGCCTGCATTCACAATTGTATTACCGGTGTTGGTGCTTTGCCCGGTGAGTATAAGCGTTCCTGAACCTTCTTTGGTTAGGGCAACAGATGTGGCTGTTCCATTTTGAATAATACCTGCAAATGAGGTGGAAGTATTATCACCGCCAGCGGTTAAGGTAAGTGTTCCGGTTGCAGTTGAAGTTACGGTTCCACCAAGTCCGGCTAAGGAACCAATGGTTGTGCTCAAACCATTTAAATCAAAATTGGTTGAAGCGGCTAAACTTAATGCACTGCTACTTGGGTAATTATTTCCGGAACCACTAAGCTGCAATGTGCCTGCACTTATTGTGGTGCTTCCTGTGTAGGTATGCAATCCGGCTAGGGTTAATGTGCCTGAGCCTGTTTTGGTAATTCCTCCGGTACCTGTGGTAATGTTGGTAAGGGTAACGGTATTGGCATTGGTATTGATGTTTGCCCCGCTTGCGCCTAAGGTAATTCCCCTGTTGCTACTAAAATTAACATTTCCGGAGGCGGAAAAAGTACCGCCATTAAAGGTAATTTGGTCGGCTGTAAAAGAAGCAGGATTGCTACCAAAAATGCTTTCCCCGCTACCTGAAACAATGCCACCACTTAACACCGTTTTTCCTGAATAAGTATTTCCCGTGGTTAATGCAAAAGTTCCTGATGCTCCATTGGCATTGGCCGAAAAGGTTATTCCGGCAGTGCCTGAAATTACTCCGCTAAAGGTATGTGTAGCCGCATTACCTAAAGTAAAAATACGGTTGGTGCTACCCAAAGCAATATTGTCAGCTAAAGTAATTGTTGCTGTATTTGAAGCAAGTGAAACATTGGCCGGAATTTCTCCAAATTGAATATCCCCACCAACAGTAATGCTGGTTGGGTTTGAAATAGAACGATTGGCATTGGCACAAAGCGTTCCTCCATTTAAGTTAACCGCACCTGAACCCAAGCCATTTACTCCGCGCAAAACCAAAGCCCCTGCACTTAGTGTTAATCCTCCACCAAATGTACCACCTGCCCATCCCAATGCACCATTTCCACTTTTTATAAATGCTGCCGAAGCAGATGTAGAAAAAGCTTGGCTTCCACCAAAATCTTGTAAAACAGAGGTTGCTACATTAATGGTTATTGTGGTACTTGCCGCACCAATTGTTCCGCCTGCCGACCAAGTGATGGGAGCATTAAAATTCATGCCCACTATTGAAGATACCGTAGCACCGGTTGCACTGCCCGAAGAGTTAAACGTCATTATTGTTCCACCAGTTGTTACCAAGGCGTTGGTAAATGGACCTCCGGAGCTTGTATTCCAAACACTACCGCTGATTGTTCCGCTGGTACCAAAAAAATTGGTAGTTTGTGCATTACTATCAAGTACCATTCCTAATAACATAAATGAGCAAAGCAACCCCTTAAAAAGCGGTTGTTTCTTTTGGATAACATTGCAAAAAGCATTTAGAATGGGTGTAATTAAATTTATCATTACACGGTTATGTTTAATAAGCCCTCAAAAGTAGCATGGCTTTTTATGACTCACGTTAAGGCAATATCAAGTTAACAGGCACTAGTATGAGCAGCGGTTACTTTGATGCAAGCGAATGTTTTAAAGAATAATAGGAATGGGTGTATAAAAAAATAAGGTTAACCAAACAATTGGTTAACCTTATGATAACAAGGTTTATTAAATAGATTTATTGAATAACCAATTTGGTTACAAAACCCATTGAATTTTGCAAAAAGTAAATGCCCTTTTCAAAAGTTGTTGTTGGTATGCGTACCAATGTTTCAGTAAACTGATTTTCGTAAACAAGTTTACCCGTAACATCGTATAAAGATACTTTTCCGACAGCTTCGTTGTGTTTATTTTGAAGCGTGATTTCATCAGTAGCCGGGTTCGGATAAAACGTAATTTTATCTTCAAAAGAGTCATCATCATTTACTGTAACAATAGCAGAGTATTCATTATCCTGTCTGTTCAAATCAACAATGTGCAGCCTGTAATAAACGGTACCTCTCGTTAGTTTGTCTGAGTAACTATACACGGTTTTTTCACCAGAATTTTTCGCTTTTACCAAAGCGATACCAATAAAATTTTTCCCGTCTTCAGAGCGTTGCAACTCATAATGCTGAATGTTCTTCTCTGCAACTACTTCCCATTTAAGCAGGTTAACACCTGAAGTGCGATGAGCAGCAAAAGAAAGCAATTTAACAGGTAAGGCACTCATTACATCAGTAAAGATTAGTTGAAAACGATTACCCGAGGTTGCAGGTATCGAATTGTTGATGTTAAACGCATAAGTTGAAGTATTCCTTACATTAATCCAGTTGTTGTTATACAAATCAATTAAGAAAATATTTTTTAATGAGTTAACGGTGGCAAACTCTTCAAAACTTAACCAATAATTACCATTAACTGTTGAGCTTACCCTAAGAGCAAAAGTATCGGTTGTGTTTGCTGCTAAATTAGGTACAGTATTGCGCTGGGTAAGTTTATTATCAGTAGTAACAAATCCTAAATTGATGCGGGTATTCATAAATTTAATAGCATCCTGATTGAAAACATATTGTTTCGATGCATTTGCATTAAACTTCAACCAAGCCACATCAAACCTTATCGAGTCTTGGTGCAACTTAACAGTAAAGGGATTGATTTGTGTTTTAAAATAAGCAGTAGGGTTGCTGCTAACTTTATCATCCTCCTCAAAAGTAACTGTTTGTCCTACATCGTCTACTTGAACAAAAAAGCCCTGACCAATTGCAATATGTTCATTCAAACTGGGGTCTCTATTCACATAATTTCCCGTTGTTGGGTTAAATACGTAGTAGCTGGTGCTCACATTTGCCGTTTTATCAATCATGTTGTAATCAATCTCGCTTGGGTATGGATTACCCAAGTAGTTCCAGCCATCATCCGCAGGAGTGCCCGTGCTATTGTATGATAGGTTGATGGCGGATAAAGTTCCTTTATTAATAGCACCTAAAAAATCAATAGCTTGAGAGTTGGGAGCAACGCTATTGTCTGTAATCGAACTGGTTTGAGAACGGTCACCTCTGTAAAACACCAACATGCCTAAACCTGCTGATAAACTGCTGCTGGTTGCTGAAATACTTTTCCAACCCCTTCCATTGCTTGGGTTTTCTTCATAAGTTAAAATAGATGAACTTGTTCCTGAAGCATCAAACCCATTGGTGGCACCACCTGGTCCGGTAATAAAAATATCATC
>RDYC01000335.1 GCA_004293295.1 Bacteroidota bacterium | reverse complement strand
AATCAATCTGTCAAATAAATCGGCCTGGCCATAAATTTATCAAAGTTTATTTAACCACTTTTAGGTATCAAATTCAAACAAGCACTCATTATTATATCCAATGTTAAAATCAGCTAACATTTTTAAGTACTCCTCCTTAAACGCAGTATGACGGTGGTATAGCTCTTGGTTGAAGATGCAATTGATAACATGATCCGTTCTGAGCGAGCATAAGAAAATGCACCATAACCTTCTTGCCAACTAAATTTCCCCTGAATCAGTTTATGATCATTTATCCATTTTGATGATGTGGCTTTTAGCATCTGCATTTACTTGGAGACACTCATCGTAACCGGAAGTTCAAAAAAAACAGGCACGTGGTCTTTCCTGCTATTAACTGCCAATGGGTATGATTTATCACTTTTTAAAACACCTGCCATGTATTTAAACAGGTCTTGCCGAAAACTCTCAGCTAATATATTTTCTCGTCCTTTAACTGCAAAAACGCAATGGATATTAAGTTGTGAGTAAGTGTTTGCCATAATCGTTAAATTAAAAACATCATAAGCCCATCCCTATGGAATTTTATGCATGTTTATTCCTGTTAATCACCATCCAACTTGTGTTTACATCACAAATCACTTCACTTACCAAGCTCCGTAGAGGCGAACTTATGGTAACATCCTGTAGCATAAACATCCCCCTTATCTGCACTATTCACATCACTCACCACAACAACTTCATGCCCCCAAAGAAAGCATACTAACCTTCGGTTCGCTTTGAGTTACCCTTGTTTTTTTTTAAACAATGTGCCAACCTTCCTAAACAAATCAATACCGCCAAACATCATCAAAGCCGGTTTTTATTTGTTGCAATTGTTCAGGAGTTATGCTTCCAATCTGCCGCAACAACCGTTGTTTGCTTATTGAGCGGATATGTATGGTAAGCACTTCTGAAGCATGAGAGAGTCCATTAACGTGATCAGGCTGCAATACAAGATTGCCTTTATAATTTTTTATTTTACTGGTAATGGGGCAACAGATGATGGTTTGTAAATAGGTATTGGCAAGGTTACCACTTACAATTACCACTGGGCGTAAACCTGCCTGTTCGCTGCCCTTAGTTGGATTTAAATCAGCATACCAAATTTCACCTTGTTTCATGGTAATGGTTCATCGGGCAATTGTTTCAGGTATTCGCCCATACCTTCCTCGGCTAGATTAAGCATATCAGTATCATCAGCCATTTGCCGATACGAACGCACATATTCAGCACGATTTAGTTGATCAAGATAGATGCTAAGCGCGCGCTCAATCAGCTTATTTTTAGGCACTGAAAGCTGACGGGCTTTTTCCTCGAGCCTTTGAAGCAGGTTATCCGGAAGCGAACTGGTGAAGGTTGTCATAGCTTTATATTTACAAAACACAAATATAAAACTTATTTATAGAAATTCAAGCCCAAAATCAGTTCCAACAAAAAAGGCTCCGCGTTGCGGAGCCTTTTTTAAAATGACTTACTTTTATTAATTGCTTTTCGAAGCCATTAACATTTCATATTCTTCTTTGGATCCAACAATTAGTTTTTCGTATTCACGCAAACCAGTACCTGCAGGAATTAAGTGACCCACAATGATGTTCTCTTTTAAGCCCAACATATGGTCAACCTTGCCTGAGATAGCAGCCTCGTTTAGTACCTTGGTTGTTTCCTGGAACGAAGCAGCACTTAAGAAGCTATGTGTACCCAATGAAGCCCTGGTAATGCCTTGTATTACTTGAGAACCTGTGGCCGGTTGTGCATCACGACCTTCAACCAATCTTAAGGCTTTACGCTTTAACATCGAGTTTTCGTCACGCAACCTGCGCACACTCACAATTTGACCCGCTTTAAGTGTAGTTGAATCACCGGCTTCTACCACTACCTTTTTGTCAAATACCCAATCATTGGTTTCTTTAAATGTCCAACGATCAACGTTTTCTCCTTCAAGGAATAAGGTATCTCCGGCATCAATCACTTCAACCTTCTGCATCATTTGACGCACGATGGTTTCAATGTGCTTATCATTGATTTTTACCCCTTGTAAGCGGTAAACCTCCTGAATACCATTTAAGATATAACGTTGCACAGCCAAAGGACCCTCAATACGAAGGATATCTTGTGGACTGATTGAACCATCAGAAAGCGGTGAACCGGCTTTTACGAAATCGTTTTCTTGCACCAAAATGTGTTTTGAAAGCGAAACCATGTATTTCTTTTGTTCCCCGTCTTTTGAAGTAATCATAACCTCACGGTTACCACGTTTAATACCACCAAAAGTTACCACACCATCAATTTCAGTTACAACAGCCGGGTTAGATGGATTACGAGCCTCGAACAATTCAGTTACACGTGGTAAACCACCTGTGATGTCGCGTGTTTTACCAACAACACGAGGTATCTTCACTAGAATTTGTCCGGCTACCATGGTATGTCCTTCTTCCACCACAATGTGTGCACCTACCGGAATATTGTATTCCTTGGTACCACCTTTTTTATCCGAGATAATAATGGATGGAATTTTGGTTTTGTCTTTCGACTCAATAATTACCTTTTCTTTATGGCCTGTTTGTTCATCACTCTCTTCCTTAAAGGTTACGTTTTCAATGATATTTTCGAACTTAACCTTACCGGCAAACTCCGTAATAATTACCGCATTGTATGGATCCCAAGTGCAAAGGCGTGTACCCTTTTCTACTTTTTGTCCGTTTTTAACAAACAAATGAGCACCATAAGGAATATTAACAGTGATGATGGTATTACGGGTTTTTTCGTCCAAAATACGCACCTCACCTTGACGGCCAATAACCACTTCAGCAGGGCCTTCTTCAGTTTCCATTAACGTGGTTCTGATTTCCTCAAACTCAAGGATACCACCAAACTTAGCCGTCATTTCACTTTCAGAAGCAATATTGGAAGCAGTACCACCTACGTGGAAAGTACGAAGTGTTAACTGTGTACCCGGCTCACCAATAGATTGTGCAGCGATTACGCCCACAGCATCGCCACGTTGTGCCATGCGTGATGTAGCCAAGTTACGTCCATAGCATTTTGCACAAAAACCATATTTGGTTTGGCAAGTAAGTACTGAACGAATTTCAACATGCTCAACCGGTGAGGCATCAATTTTAGCCGCAACCTCTTCAGTAATTTCGTCACCAGAATAGCAATATACTTCCCCGGTTAACGGATCAATTACATCATGCAAACTGGTACGTCCCAATATACGTTCGTATAAGGTTTCAACTACCTCTTCATTATCCTTTAACGCACTCATTACAATGCCTCGTAATGTACCGCAATCAGGTTCATTTACTACCACATCTTGAGCAACGTCATGTAACCTACGGGTTAAGTAGCCCGCATCTGCTGTTTTTAACGCTGTATCCGCCAAACCTTTACGAGCACCGTGCGTTGAAATAAAGTATTCAATTACGGATAAACCTTCTTTAAAGTTTGATAAAATTGGATTCTCGATAATCTCACCAGTTCCACCACTTAAGTTTTTCTGAGGTTTAGCCATTAAGCCCCTCATACCACCTAACTGACGGATTTGCTCTTTAGAACCACGAGCACCAGAATCCAACATCATGTAAATTGGGTTGAAGCCTTGGCGATCCTCTTTTAACTGTTTCAATACAGTATCAGCCAAACGCGAGTTAATACGGGTCCAGATGTCAATAACCTGATTGTAACGCTCGTTATTGGTGATAAAACCATTGTTGTAGTTATTCCAAATTTCATCCACTTCATCCATGGCTTGTTTCACAAATTCACCTTTTTCTTTCGGTATCATTACATACTTTAAGTTAAAAGATAAACCACCTCTAAAGGCATAGTGATAGCCCAACTCCTTGATATCATCAAGGAACTTGGCAGCCACATCCATTCCACATTCTTTAATTACACTACCAATAATATCTCGTAAGTTTTTCTTGGTTAATAACTCATTGATATAACCATATTGTACTGGTACAACATTATTAAATAAGATACGTCCCATGGTGGTTTCAATCAATTTGTATTTGATTTCACCATCCTCTTTGATATTTACGCGGCATTTTACTTGTGCATGCAAGTCAATGCGTTTTTCGTTAAACGCAATCATGGCTTCTTCAGCACTGTAAAACACCAATCCTTCTCCTTTTACCGGGTTTTCAGGAATTGATTTACGTCCTTTGGTGATGTAGTAGAGACCCAACACCATGTCCTGAGAAGGCACCGCTATTGGCGCACCATTTGCAGGGTTTAGGATATTGTGCGAAGCAAGCATTAACACTTGCGCTTCTAAAATAGCTGCATTTCCAAGTGGAACGTGAACAGCCATTTGGTCACCGTCAAAATCCGCGTTAAAACCTGTACATACCAATGGATGCAGTTGGATAGCTTTTCCTTCAACCAACTTAGGCTGGAATGATTGAATACCTAATCTATGTAGTGTAGGAGCGCGATTTAAAAGTACAGGATGCCCTTTTAGAATATTCTCCAAAATATCCCAAATAACAGCTTCTTTCCTATCTACTAATTTCTTTGCAGATTTTACTGTTTTTACAATACCACGCTCTAACAATTTGCGGATAATAAACGGCTTGAACAACTCGGCAGCCATGTTTTTAGGAATACCGCACTCATGTAATTTCAAGTTCGGGCCTACCACAATTACCGAACGTCCTGAGTAATCAACACGTTTACCTAATAAGTTCTGACGGAAACGACCTTGTTTACCTTTAAGCATATCGCTTAATGATTTTAACGGACGATTTCCTTCTGTTTTAACAGCACTTACGCGTCTGGTATTATCAAATAACGAGTCAACCGCTTCTTGTAACATCCGCTTTTCGTTACGTAAAATCACTTCAGGAGCTTTAATCTCCATTAAGCGTTTTAAACGATTATTACGGATAATTACCCTACGGTATAAATCATTTAAATCTGACGTTGCAAAACGACCACCTTCTAATGGCACAAGCGGGCGTAACTCAGGCGGAATAACCGGTAATATTTTTACCACCATCCACTCAGGTCTGTTTTCGCCATTCTCTTGGGCTCCGCGGAAACCTTCAACAACCTTTAAGCGTTTTAATGCTTCTTGTTTACGTTGTTGTGAAGTTTCGTTGCTGGCTTTGTTACGCAAATCAAAACTTAACGCATCTAAATCAATTCTCGACAACAAGAACCATAATGCATCACCGCCCATTTTGGCGATAAATTTATTTGGGTCCTCATCATCTAAGTGTTGGTTGTCTTTTGGCAACGAATCAAGAATATCCAAGTATTCTTCTTCGGTTAACAAATCGTGCATTAAAACACCATCTGTGCCTTTAACACCTGGTTGGCAAACCACATAACGCTCATAGTAAACCACCATATCCAACTTTTTAGTTGGTATACCTAATAGGTAACCAATTTTGTTGGGTAGTGAGCGGAAATACCAAATATGTGCTACCGGTACCACCAAGTTAATATGCCCAATGCGCTCACGTCTTACTTTTTTCTCTGTTACTTCAACACCGCAACGATCGCACACGATGCCTTTGTAGCGGATACGTTTGTATTTACCGCAATGGCATTCGTAATCTTTAATTGGTCCAAATATCCTTTCGCAAAACAAACCGCCCATTTCTGGTTTAAAACTGCGGTATGATTCAGGCGAATCTAAACCAATACGATTCTTGGTTAAATTACTTTTTATTTTGATATCTTTTTTTGACATACTGGTTGCTGTGTGTAATTATTCAAGTGTAACATCTAAACCTAAACCTCTTAACTCGTGCATTAATACATTAAACGACTCAGGAATACCCGGTTGTGGAAGGTTGTCACCTTTTACAATGGCTTCGTAAGTTTTTGCACGTCCGATAATATCATCCGACTTCACGGTTAAGATTTCTTGTAAAATGTTGGCTGCACCAAATGCTTCAAGTGCCCATACCTCCATCTCACCAAAACGCTGACCACCGAACTGGGCTTTACCACCCAATGGTTGCTGTGTGATTAATGAGTACGGACCTATTGAACGAGCATGCATTTTATCATCGACCATATGCCCTAATTTAAGCATGTAAATAACACCTACGGTAACAGGTTGGTGGAATTTCTCTCCACTTAAACCATCATACAATTGGGTTAATCCAAACTCAGGGATTTTAGCTTCATGGCAATATTCCAGCACTTGCTCTTCAGTTGCACCATCAAAAATTGGGGTAGCAAATTTTACACCCATTTCTTTTCCGGCCCAACCCAATACTGTTTCGTAAATCTGACCTAAATTCATACGAGAAGGCACACCCAATGGATTTAATACAATATCCACAGGAGTTCCATCTTCCATAAATGGTAAGTCCTCATCGCGCACAATACGAGCCACAATACCCTTGTTACCATGGCGACCGGCCATCTTATCACCTACTTTTAGTTTACGCTTGTTTGCTATGTAAACTTTAGCTAGTTTTAAGATACCTGTTGGTAGCTCATCGCCCACTAATACGGCAAACTCTTTTCTCCTGAAATCAGCAATTTCTTGATTTAAACGATTTTTGTAGTTTGATAAAATCAAACGCACGTGCTCGTTTTTATCGGCATCTGTACTCCAGTTGTTTGCGTTAATGTGGGTATAATCAATATCGCCAAGGTTTTTATTGGTAAACTTGGTGCCTTTTGCTATTAGCTCTTCGCCATAAACATTGTAAACACCTTGTGATGTTTTACCTTGTAATACCGTGAATAACTTCTCAATTAAGGTATTTTGAATGGCTTTCACATTCTTTTCGTGCTCATCTTGCAACTTGGCTATTTTAGCCTTATCGTCACCTTTAGCACTTTTATCCTTTTTAGATCTGGCAAAAAGTTTTTTATCAATAACCACACCCGATGTTGATGGTGGTGCCTTTAATGAAGCATCTTTCACATCACCTGCTTTGTCACCAAATATGGCACGTAAAAGTTTCTCTTCAGGCGATGGCTCTGTTTCTCCTTTAGGGGTAATTTTTCCAATTAAAATATCCCCTTCAGTTACTTCACAACCTACACGAATCAACCCATTTTCATCAAGATTACGGGTTGCATCCTCACTTACATTCGGAATATCGTTGGTTAACTCCTCTTCACCCCTTTTGGTGTCGCGCACTTCAAGTTCGTATTCAGTAACATGTATTGAAGTAAAAATATCTTCTTTTACTACACGTTCCGAAATAACTATAGCATCCTCAAAGTTAAATCCTTGCCAAGGCATGAATGCTACTTTTAAGTTACGTCCTAATGCCAATTCACCGTCTTCGGTAGCATAACCATCACACAAAACCTTACCCTTTTCAACCTTATCGCCTTTTTTAACAATTGGTTTCAAGTTGATACAAGTATTTTGGTTGGTTCTGCGGAATTTAATTAAATCATATGTTTTGCTATCATTACCGAAACTTACCAATTTATCCAATTCAGTTTGTTCGTAGCGAACAACAATTTTATTGGCATCAACATAATCAATTACTCCATTACCTTCAGCAACAATCATGGTACGAGAATCGCGGGCTATTTTGCCTTCTAATCCTGTACCAACAATAGGAGCCTGAGGTTTTAACAATGGAACAGCTTGACGTTGCATGTTTGATCCCATCAAGGCACGATTCGCGTCATTGTGCTCAAGGAAAGGAATCATAGATGCTGCAATTGATACAATTTGGTTTGGAGCAATATCCATAAACTCCAATTTTTCGGCCTCCACCATCGGGAAGTCACCTTCGTATCTTGCTTTTACTTTATTGGTAGCAAAGTTTCCTTTGTCATCATAAACGGCATTTGATTGTGCAATGGTTTTTCCTTCTTCATCCTCTGCACTTAAATAAGTAACCGGCTGATCAATACGCACTTTACCATTTTCAACCTTTAAGTAAGGTGTTTCGATAAAGCCCATGCTATTAATTTTTGCATGCACACAAAGTGATGAAATCAAACCGATATTCGGCCCCTCAGGAGTTTCGATAGTACACAAACGCCCATAGTGGGTGTAATGCACGTCACGAACCTCAAAGCCTGCCCTATCGCGAGAAAGACCTCCCGGGCCCAAGGCTGATAACCTACGTTTGTGAGTTATTTCAGCCAATGGGTTGGTTTGATCCATAAACTGCGACAATTGGTTGGTACCAAAGAACGAGTTAATCACTGACGATAATGTTTTAGCATTAATCAAATCAGCCGGAGTAAACACCTCATTATCGCGGATGTTCATACGCTCACGAATGGTGCGAGCCATACGAGCCAAACCAACACCAAATTGCGAGTACAATTGTTCACCAACTGTACGCACACGCCTGTTACTTAAATGGTCAATATCATCCACGTCTGCACGTGAGTTTGATAACTCAATTAAGTATTTCATGATGCTCACAATATCATCTTTGGTTAATACACGAACATCAGATGAGGTGTTGCGAACCAATTTGCGGTTGATGCGGTAACGTCCTACTTCTCCTAAATCATACCGCTTATCAGAGAAAAACAACTTGTCTATTACGCCACGTGCCGTCTCTTCATCAGGTGGATCAGCGTTACGTAATTGGCGGTAAATATGTTCATGAGCCTCTTTTCCGCTATTGGCCGTATCTTTTTGTAAAGTATTTAAGATAATGGCAAAATCATTGTGGTTGGACTCATTCTTATGTAGAAGAATGGTTTTAACCTCAGCTTCAACAATTAAGTCAATGTGCTCTTCTTCTAAAACAGTATCGCGCTCAATAATTACTTCATTACGCTCAATAGAAACCACCTCACCGGTATCTTCATCCACAAAATCTTCAACCCAGGTTTTTAACACCCTGGCAGCTAACTTGCGGCCTACGGTTTTCTTTAATCCACTTTTGCTTACTTTCACCTCTTCAGCCAAATCAAACAAATTCAGGATATCCTTATCTGTTTCATAACCGATGGCTCTAAGCAAAGTTGTAACCGGAAACTTCTTTTTACGGTCAATATAAGCATACATTACGTTATTCACGTCAGTAGCAAACTCAATCCAGCTTCCTTTAAACGGAATTACACGGGCTGAGTACAATTTTGTACCGTTTGTATGATAGGTTTGTCCGAAAAACACCCCTGGTGAACGGTGCAATTGAGAAACAATAACACGCTCAGCACCATTAATCACGAAGGTTCCACCCGGAGTCATGTAAGGAATAGTACCTAAGTACACATCTTGCACAATGGTTTGGAAATCTTCGTGCTCAGGATCGTTACACGATAAGCGCAACTTAGCCTTAAGGGGCACATTGTAAGTTAAACCACGCTCAATACACTCATCAATTGAGTAACGTGGCGGGTCAACAAAATAATCAAGAAATTCTAAAACGAATATATTACGTGTGTCAGTTATTGGAAAATTTTCCTGAAACACTTTGTACAGGCCTTCGTTAGCTCTGCTTTCTGATGTGGTATCGAGTTGGAAGAATTCCTTAAATGATTCTAATTGAACATCAAGAAAATCAGGATAATCGATTACCTTTTTAACAGTCGAGAAATTTATTCTTTCTCCTGCATGCATATTTTTATTAGCCAATGGATTGTTGGGTTTAAAATTGACAAAAAAGTGCAATTCATATAAACAGAAAATTGACCCTCGGCAAAGCCGGGGTCAAGTTCCTATAAGTACTAGGCTGAATTATTTCAATTCTACCTCAGCACCAGCTTCTTCAAGCTTAGCTTTTAAGCTTTCGGCTTCAGCTTTATCCACACCTTCTTTTACAGGTTTTGGAGCACCATCTACCAATTCTTTAGCTTCTTTTAATCCTAAACCGGTTAAGTCTTTAACAACTTTTACCACGTTTAATTTAGCTTGACCTGCATTTTTCAAAATCACATCAAATGTTGATTTTTCAGCAGCAGCTTCGCCCGCAGCACCAGCAGCAGCCGGAGCAGCAACTGCAACTGCAGCAGCAGCTGGTTCAATGCCGTATTCGTCTTTAAGGATTTGAGCTAACTCGTTTACTTCTTTTACTGATAAGTTTACTAACTGGTCAGCAAACGCTTTTAAATCTGCCATTGTTTCTAAAATTTAAATTGTTATTAATTATTGTTTGTTTTTTCTGTAAAATTATTCCGGACGTTCTGATAACGTTTTAACAATACCTGCAAGTTTACCACCGCTGCTTTGTAAAGCAGATACAACGTTTTTAGCAGGAGATTGTAATAAGCCAATCACTTCACCAATTAATTCATTGCGTGATTTAAGCTTAATAAGCGATTCTAACTGGTCATCGCCAATAAAAATATCAGCATCAATATAAGCTCCCTTTAATGATGGTTTAGCATCTTTTTTGCGGAAGTCTTTAATGATTTTTGCCGGTGATTTACTATCTGTTGAGAATAATAAAGCCGTATTTCCTTTTAAAGTATCAACTAAACCACCGAAGTTTTTCGCTGAGTTTTCGATAGCCTTTTCAACAAGGGTATTTTTAGCCACCATCATTTCGATGCCGCCTTTAAAAAACTCACTTCTTAGTTGGTTTGTTTTTTGCGCGTTTAGCGTGCTTACATCAGTGATGTAGATAAAATTGCACTCATTCAGCTTCTGAGTAAGTGTTGCAACTATTTCTGCTTTCTGTTCTTTATTCATTACTGATATGATTAAATGCCGGGAATAGATTTGGTATCAACTGCTAAACCAGGGCTCATAGTTGATGATAAACTTACACTGCGGAAATACGTTCCTTTTGCTGCCGAAGGTTTTAGTTTAGCAATGGTTTGAATTAACTCAACCGCATTTTCTACTATTTTTTCAGGTGCAAAGGATGCTTTTCCAATTGATGTATGAATAATGCCTTCTTTATCAACCTTAAAGTCAATCTTTCCGGCCTTTACTTCTTTTACTGTTTTTCCGATTTCAGTAGTAACTGTTCCCGATTTAGGGTTAGGCATTAAGTTACGTGGACCCAATACTTTACCCAATTTACCAAGTTTAGCCATTACATTAGGTTGAGTAACGATTATATCAATGTCAACCCATCCTTGTTCAATTTTTTGGATAAACTCGTCCAATCCTACATAATCAGCTCCGGCTTCTTTTGCCTCAGCTTCTTTATCAGGAGTAACCAATGCTAAAACGCGTACAGTTTTACCGGTTCCATGAGGTAGTGATACCACTCCGCGAACCATTTGGTTGGCTTTTTTCGGATCTACCCCTAAGCGAATGTCTATATCAACTGATGCATCAAACTTGGTAGTAGTAATATCCTTTACCAATTTTGAAGCCTCTGTTAAGGCATACTGCTTATTGGGCTCGATTTTAGCCAACACAGCTTTTCTTTTTTTGCTAATCCTCGCCATTATATTGTTTTTTTCTTTTTATACTAAATCAGCAGGCTTTTCACCTGACACAGTAATACCCATTGAGCGGGCTGAACCGGCAACCATTTTCATAGCTGACGATACTTTGAAGCAATTCATATCTTGCATTTTGTCTTCTGCAATTTTGCGCACCTGATCCCAAGTAACTGAACCTACCTTTTTACGGTTTGATTCTGCTGAACCTTTAGCCGCTTTCGAAGCCTCTAATAATTGTGAAGCAACCGGTGGTGTTTTGATGATAAAATCGAATGATTTATCACTGTAAACAGAAATTACTACCGGTAATATTTTTCCTGCTTTATCTTGAGTTCTTGCATTAAACTGTTTGCAAAAATCCATGATATTGATACCCTTAGAACCTAAGGCAGGACCAATTGGAGGTGCAGGATTTGCTGCTCCACCTTTTACCTGTAATTTAATGAAACCTGTTAATTCTTTAGCCATAACGCTTTACATTTGTGGTGTTTAAACACCTTTATACTTACTTAATTAATTTTCTTTTTCAACTTGCACGTAGTTTAACTCTAATGGAGTACTGCGTCCAAAAATTTTC
>RDYC01000334.1 GCA_004293295.1 Bacteroidota bacterium | reverse complement strand
CGTAATCATGCAAAACAACCCCAACTTTAAGTTGATAGCTTTGGGTTACACCGATGCAGAAGGTAGCGATGCGATGAATACGAAACTATCCAAACAACGTGCCTCGGCTGTGGTAAACTATCTGGCCAAAATAGGCGTGCCAAAGAACCAATTGGAATTACGTGCTATGGGCAAAGCCAACTTGGTTGACAAACGCAATACCAGCAAAGGAAAAGCCAACAACAGAAGGGTAGAGTTTTTGGTGGAGACGTTGTAATACAAAATAGATAACCTAGCAGAAATTAAACCAATTGCCAAACAGGCCGCCCTCTAAAAGGCGGCCTGTTTTGGTACTGCACTATTGGTAATAGGCAGCAGGGACAAATTTTATTGAATATTGTGGTTTAAATAAGCGATGAGCCTCAAAAGAATACATGCATAGCAAAGATTTAGATTCAACAACGACAGCAATTAAGCTAAACCATTGTGGGTAAATAAATACCCAACCTCTTTTACTTTTCTATCAACTATTCATTTGCCGCTTCGATTTGATTTTAATAGGTTTATCCCAGACCATTCTTCCATTCATTAGTAAATGCTATATCTATTAAGAGTATATTAAGAAAAATTAAGTAACATTAAACAAAATTAAATTGTAGTTAAAACGCTGCGTTTTTCAAAAAAAACTAATAAAAGTCATAAACTTGATAAATAGTTTGTTTTTACCGACATCAAGCTAGTTAATTTTTTACAAGATAAATGTTATTAATTGTTGGTATCAGGCAATAATCAATGACAAAACATCTTGATTGTGATTGAATGTTGTTGCCTTCTCGTTGTAAAGAATTTCCTAAGTAGGCTAGCCCAAGAGTAAACGAACAGTATTGGATTATTAAAACTTAAAATGAAAAAAAATGAAAAAAAAATTACTATTTATCATTGCGTTAATTACCGCTAGCTTTTCATTTGCACAAGTAAATGTAACATCATCAGGTGGTACAGCCTCTGCATCATATACTACCCTAGCCATTGCACTAGCTGCAGTGGATAGTGGTTTGCATACTGGTGTTATATCTATCGGTATTTCTGCCAATACTACTGAAACTGTTTCTGCTGTATTAATTGCAAGTGGAAGTGGTTTCGCATCTTATTCTAGCATTTCCATATCGCCAACTGGCGGTGCTCTTAGAACTATTACTGGTGCCATTACAGGTCATTTAATTGATTTAAATGGTGCTAGGAATGTTACCATTAATGGGTTGAATTCTGGCGGTAACTCGCTTACAATTAGCAATACCGCAACCGGTGCTTCCAGTTGTATTCGTTTTATAAATGATGCATCCGTAAACACAGTTACCAATTGCACCATTACAGGTTCTACTACATCATTTGGAAACGTGTTTTTTTCTACTGGAAACATAAATGGTAACGACAGTAACACCATTAGCAATAATAATATTGGTGTGGCGGGAAGTAGCTTTCCTGTTAATTGTATTTACTCTTTAGGTACAAGTGCACTCATTGAAAACAATGCGAATACAGTAACTGGCAACAATATTTTTGATTACTTTAGTGCTACAGTGGTTACAAGTGGTATCAATGTTAACACGGGCAATTCAAATTGGACTATTAGCAACAATAAGCTATATCAAACCGCTACAAGAACATATACTACTGGAAATATACATAACGGTATTTTTGTTAATTCTGGAAGTGCTTATACCATTACAGGTAATGTAATAGGATATGCCAATTCAAGTGGAACAGGCACTACTAATATGATTGGTAATACGGTAGCATTAGCGGGCTTTCCAGGTTCATATACGGTTACCGGAACGAATAATGCAACCAGGTATGTTGCTATCAATTGCGCCTTTTTGGCTGGTGGAGCAGCTTCATCTATTCAAGGTAATACCATAGCTGGTTTTGCTTTATATACTTCAAGTGGTGCAACAACTACAAGTGGTGTTTTAGGTGGGATATCTGTTACAGCAGGTAATGCAAACATTGGAACAGTAACGGGTAATACCATAGGTTCTACCACTGGTACTGGTTCCATTTATATAGCTACTGGAACTACAGGGGGTGCTGTAGTTGGTATTTATGCTTCAAGCGCCAATACGGTAGTTATTCAAAATAATTCCGTTGGGGCTATTGATGCAATGGGCTCCACTGCAACCTTTTGTGGTGGTGTAACGGGTATTAGTACAGCAGGAACGGGTACTTTTACTATTGTAGGAAATAACATTGGTAATACCACCAATCCGAACTTAAGGATGGGTAATTTGCTTACAGGTACTAATTTATCTAATGTGGGCACAACATTCTCAGCAGCATCTGGTACTGCCCTTTTCAGAGGTATTGCAAATGCAGCATCTGGTACTGTAACTATTGGCTCCGCTTTACTACCTAACATTGTTCAAAACGCAAGTGTGAATTCAACAGGAACGGGTGCTTCTTTTAGAACAATTGAAATAACTAATGGAACATATTTGATTACTAACAATACCATACGAAATATTACTAGTGCAAGCTCAAATGTAACTGTTGCCAATGCAGCATTAGCAGGTGTTGGTATATATTCGAATGGAGGAACTGTAGGTTCAATAATTAATAAGAATACGATACATAGTTTATCATTAACAAATACTACTACCTCAGGAACTAATATTGCTGGTGTATCTGTTGCTAATGCATCAATAGATGTTACGAGCAACACTATTTATAATATTACTAATGCAAGTACTTCAGTTACATTAACAACCCCTGGAACTGCTTCTGGAATTATGCTACGAAGCGGTACGACTTCAGCAAACACAAATGTTATAAACAACATGATTTCATTAGGAAATGGGCAAACCACCAATACTTGCTTTATAGGTATTTGGAGTAATCATGGTTCTTCACCTAACCCCAATGTGAATATATACCATAATACCATCCATATTGAAGGAACAGTTACTTCTGGGGCTATTTCAAGTTTTGGTTTCCATAGAGGTAATTTTGCACTTTCGGTGGTGAATCAGGTTGTTGTCAATATTAGAAATAATATATTCAACAATACCAGAACTGGAGGAACTGGTGGACATTATGCCATTGGTAATTATTTTAATGCAACCACTGCTTCTGCAGTAGGTTGGGCTGCCGGTGCATCAAACAATAATATATTAAATGCAAATCCAGCAACCATTGGTTTTTGGACAAGTGCTCAAACTTTGGCAGGCTGGAGAACCATTTCTGCTGGAGATGCAAATTCTTTTTCAGGTGTTACTACTACATTTGTTAATACGGCTTTAGGTGACTTGCATTTAAATATGGGTACTACTCCAACTCAGTTGGAGTCTAGTGGTGCAACCATTGCAGGCATTAGTACCGATTTTGATAACCAAACCCGCCCAGGACCAACAGGTTCAGTAAATGGTGCAGGATTTGCACCTGATTTAGGAGCAGATGAGTTTGATGGGGTGTATTTAGATTTAGCTCCACCAACTTTATCATTTACGGCATACGCTAATGTGCCTGTTGCTATTGATAGAACTGTTACGGCCACCATTACAGACGGAAGTGGTGTTAGGGTTACTACCAACGGTCCACAATTGTACTATAAGAAAACTACCGATAATAATGCATTTAATGGCAATACCAGTGCTGATAATGGCTGGAAATATGTGAGTGCCACCAATGTTGGTTCGTTATTCACTTTCAATATTAACTATGCAATTTTAAATGGTGGCAGTGTTTCTACTGGGGATACTATTCAATATTTTATTGTTGCTATGGATAGTTCTTTAAATAACAATATAGCAATAAGTAATGGCACCTTAGCACTTGCACCTACAACTACTGTTTTAGGAGCAGCTAATTTTCCAATAACAGGTTTAACTAGTTTTTATAGAATTGTAGGAAACTTGTCGGGAGTGGTAACTGTTGGTACCGGGGGCACTTATTCTTCATTTACCAATGCAGGTGGTTTGTTTGATGACATGAACAATAAATTTGTAAATGGCAATATAACTGCTCAAGTAATAAGCGATATTAGCACAGAAACTGGAGCTATAGGCTTACTTGAATTTAATGCTCCCCATCAATTAACCATTGTTCCGGATGCACCCATTTTACGCACTGTATCTACTACATCAACTATTTTATTAGGCTTATTAGGTGCAGATAATGTAACCATTGATGGCAGAAGCGGTGGTAGTGGTAAATATTTATTATTTCAAAACAATAATGCAACTACTACATCAATTGTAATGCTCATCTCAAATCAAGCCTCTACCAATAATGGTTGTCAAAACATAAGTATAAGAAATACCTTATTTGAAAGTGGCAGCACCAATTTAAGTGGAGGTACCTTGGTGAATAATATACTTATTCAAAACAATGGCCATAGGAGAATTTTTGTGGATAGCTGTGAATTTAAAAAGGCATACAATGGCGTTGTTGTTGGAGCAGGAACGGTTACGGTTAATTACGATAGCTTATTTTTTACCAATAATATATTTGGAGAGGATTTAGCTTCTAAATATTTAACTTTCTCAGGAATTCAACTGTTTTTTACCTCTAATTCGTTTGTTAGGAATAATGTATTTAAAAATCTAATAACTAATTTGACCATTAATAATAGTAGTGTTGTGGTAAATACAGGCTCTTCAAATGTTGTAATTGAACAAAATAGAATTTTTGGAAACAGATCAACCCATACCGGACTATATGGTACGTGTGGTATCAGTGTATTAGCAGGTACAAACATTACTATAAAAAACAATGCTATTTACAATATCAATTCAAGTTCATATAATTTAATAACACTAACTGATAATACCTTTGGAATAAGATTGGCGGCTGCTTCAGGCGTGAAAGTGTATAATAACTCGATATCTATTGATAGTGTTTCTTTTAATACTGCCTCTGCTCAATATACCGCTTGTATTGCAAATTTTGGAGCTACTGGAGTTGAAATAGTAAACAATATGTTAAGAAATACCCAAAGGGGTTTTACTGGCTCTAAAGCTTATGCACTTTATTTAAGCTCTGGAACAGTAAGTGCAGCAAGTAATAATGTATTATTTACCTCTGGTGCAAATGCGGTAATGGCATTATCAGGAACTACTGATTACGCAACACTCTCCGCATTACAAACAGCAACCAGTGCGCATGCGAATTCATTTACTTTAAATCCTAGTTTTATTGATACCACTAGTAACCTTACTCCTAGATCGTGTAGTCTAAATAATAGGGGTGTGGTTTTGGCCGATGTTACCAATGATTTAAATGGAGGAAGCAGAAGTTCAACACCTGATATAGGTGCTATTGAATTTACGCCTACTCCAATTGCTGCGCCAACTGCAACTTCTCCTATCAACTATTGTAAAAACAGTGTGGCTGCTAATTTATCAGCAACAGGAGTAAATACACTATTATGGTACACTAGTGCTGCTGGTGGGGCAGGCAACTTAACTGCGCCAACTCCTTTAACTACAACTGCAGGCACTACTACCTTTTATGTAGCAGATAGCAATCAAACATCAGGTTGTGTATCACCAAGAACACCAATAATAGTAAATGTGAACGATTCTGTTTATACTAATACAATAAATTCATTACCTCAAACAATATGTTCAGGTTCAAGCCCAACAGGGTTAACGGGTAGCACACCAACAGGCGGTGATGGCACAAGCTATGTTTACACTTGGTTGGCTTCGACAAGCTCGGCCACCAGTGGTTTTACAGCAGCCGTTGGCACTAACAATACGCAAAACTACACACCGGGAGCACTAACTGCCAATACATGGTTTAGAAGAGTGGTAAGTTCAGGAGCTTGTAATGCAGATACATCAGCTGCAATTTTAATAACAGTGAATAATGCAATAGCCAATAATACAGCATCAAATAACCAAACCATTTGCTCGGGTTCAATTGCTGATTCTTTATCTGGCTCTACCCCTACGGGTGGCGATGGAACTAATTATACTTATGCTTGGTTGGCTTCAACAAGTTCAGCCACCAGTGGTTTTGCAGCAGCCAGCGGAACTAACAACACCCAAAACTATACCCCAGGCGCATTAACAGCCAATACATGGTATAGAAGAATAGTAAGTTCGGGTGCTTGTAATGCAGATACATCAGCAGCAGTTGCTATCACAGTGAATGCCGCGGTAGCAGGAAACACAGCTACAGGCGCACAAACCATTTGTTCAGGTTCAACCCCAACAGGATTAACTGGTAGCACACCAACAGGTGGTACAGGCACTTTTACCTACACATGGTTGGCTTCGACAAGTTCCGCCATCTC
>RDYC01000333.1 GCA_004293295.1 Bacteroidota bacterium | reverse complement strand
ATTTAAGGCAAAAATAATGGTAGGATCTGCTTGTAATGGCATTCCGCGTTTAAGCCTATTTAAATAAACACCAGCAACCACGGGCATTTCGTCTTTTCTATAGGTTTCTTTCATCACTATTGATGCCAAGGTGCTTACTTCTTGTGCTGTTAAATTTAGCGCTGCTAACTTGGCTTTTCTGCTTTCGTTCCAAAAAATTAGATACTCCTGATAAAACCGTTTAAACAGTTTAGCAGATGATGTATTCCAATAAAAGTTATAGGTATTGGGAATAAACATGGCCGCAATATTGTCGGGAGTAAATCCCAGTGTATCGCAGTTTATTGAATCGTTCAACAGCAGTAGCAACTCCGTACTGTCAGCTTCAAGGTTGGTGCAAAAAAAGGTTACGATATCTGACTTTCGTTGTGCATATTTAAATACCACATCAATAGGTGTTTGTTTGCCAGTTACCATCATCCTCAGTAACTTGATGTTGCTCATACCCTTTTCAACTTCATACCTGCCGGGCTTTATTAAATCAGCGTAGCCGGTTAATTGCGCTAAACGTTTAAACGCATTGGTATTATTAAGTACGCCCGATTCGTCCAAGGCGAGCATGTTTTCATCAAAACTTTTATGGGTATAAATAAACACATGGGCCTTACTTCCCGGCTCTAGGTTAATGTTACCCGCAAAAACGTCTTCGTACAGTTTAATACCTGCAGCCACAGCCAAAATAACCAATAAGCCCAATAGGGTGTATATGGTTTTTCGTTTGGACGATTTTGCGTTCGAAGATTTCATGACGTGCGAAAATAGTAATTTATTGCAGCAATTCAGAAAAGCGGGTTATGGCTTAAGTTGCAGCAGTAATTGTTTGGCCATTGGATTACGGGGGTTAATTTGCATAACCCTGGTTAATATGTTTTTAGCAGTCGCTTTTTGGTTATTGATGATAAGAATAGCCGCCTTATTTAAAAGGGCTTGTTCAAAATCAGGATCCAATGCAATGGCTTTATCATAATTGTAAATGGCCTCTTTAAATTGTTGTTGCTTTGCATGCAAAAATCCCAAATTAGTAAGTGCTTCACTTTGTTTTGGATTTTTTTGTAAACTTAACAGAATGGTGGTTTCTGCTTTTTTCACATCATCAGTTTCAACATACAATGCACCAAGTGCATTCAAAAAATCAAGATTTTCTGGCGCAAGTTCAACGGCTCTTTTATACCATACTTCCGCTAAGCTATAGTTTCTGTTATTAAAATAAGCGCGCCCAATCCGATAGCATAACCAAGGTTTATTAAGCTCAAGTGGTTTTAATGATGCGGCCTTTTTTATAATTTGTGCATTATCTTGTTTTAAATACCACAAATGAATTAATGCATCAACATGTTCATCATTGTTTTGAGAAGGCTCTTTTAGATAAGCGGTTGCACTATCAATAGCGGATTTCTCGCCACTAAACTTCTCTAGGTATGCAAGATATGCCTTGCCATGGGTAAGCCCTTCACTTTTAGGGTTGTTGATGCAATAAATTCCTGCAAACTCCTTTAGTTGGCTTATTTTCTCCTTTGTTGCTGGTATTCTTATCCAATGGTCTGTAACGGTAACATGCGGAATATCAATGGTGCCGGATTTGGGCATGTGGCATTGCACACAATTGTGGTTTGCTGTTGCCAATTTATCGGGACTTGCTTTGCATTGATTTTGTTTGGCTGGTTGATGACAAGAGTTACAACTGTTATTAAACTGCTGCTTACCGGTTATCTGAACGCTTACATGTGGATTGTGGCAGGTTATACAGGTTAACTTGTTTTGTTGTTGCTGACCTGCTAAAAAACACTCACTCATTTGCAAACGTTGGGCGTGAGATGCATGTAAATATCAATGTAATCACTCAGCTTCTTTCCGGGTCTAAAGTCAGTAAAGTTTTTATCGTTTTTAAGCACGGCATTGCCTTGCAAATGGCAACGCTGGCAAACATCTATTTGAAGTTCCCAGCTTAGTTTTTTGGGGTTAACAATGGTATAGTCTATTTGTGTTGCGGTATCCACAATGTTTCCGGCAACCTTTTCCCGAACATGTAACTCTCCGGGACCGTGGCATCTTTCGCAATCAATGCCTTTGGGTACATTGGTAAATTTGTTTAAACTGTTTTTTTCAAATCCCGGCATGGCATTGTGGCAACTCATGCACTCCAACCCAATGGCTCTGCTAAACCTTACATTTTGTCCGCCTTCATAGCCGGGTGGCAGATCCCATTTGCCCTTCTGTGCATACCAGGTGAGCGGCAACTGGTAAATAAACCCATTCACGTTCATCATATGCGAGTTGGTATGCTGCCCACTACCAATAATGTAATCTACTTTTTCAATACGCTTGTGGGTGGTATCCTTTCCTGATAAACGAAACTCCATAATGTACATGGTATCTTGTTGCCAAAATGGGTAATAACTCAGGTTATTCCATTTATCGTAAACAATATGGTGTTTTCCGAATTTTGCCGCTGATTTTTGTCGCGTGGCGAAATGGAATGATTGGCCCATTCCGGTTTCTTTAAAAGTTTCGTAAATGGAGTTATGACAAGCCCTGCAAGCATCCATTCCTACATATTTAACGGTATCGTTATGGTTGAGGTATTTACTTGCTGCACCCTTTTGCTCGGAAGCATTTTCACTTGGGTTACCACAAAAAAATCCCGTAAGCGTTACGATGGTAAGCACCAATAGAAAGGTAAATGCCTTGAGGTTTTTAAACGTTGATTTCACGGAAATGAAAGCAAATATGCAAAAATTTATGCTAAAGTTTTTTGATGTATCAATCTGGTGGCGAGATTAAAGCCCCAGTGCGTCCATTTTCTCTTTTTCATACTGATCGCCTTCTGCCGGATACCTTAATTTATTTTCAAACTTACCTGACTGTTTGGCCAGTGACCAAGTATGGCTTTCTCCGGCCGGAATAACATTGGTAGTGAGTTGATAAAAAGGATCCTTGTACACTTGATCCGCATCCATTATCTTCCAACCTTTGCTTTTAAAATAAGTGATTAAATCATCCAAAAAAAGGCCTGCTGCAAGGTTGTGGTGAAGCAATAAAGAGTGTTGCACATGCCTACCGGTTAGCGCAAATGATAAAGAATCGTAAAACACCGCCTTTTCGTAAATGTGTTGTAAGTAAAAATTTCTGAATCCTTCAAGATTGGTTTGCGGGTCTGCTTCTAGCTTACTTCTTAACCTGGAGTCAATGTACCAATCAGAACAATCAATGCTTACATGCCCATTTTTATAATTTAGGTCCTTCATAAAAGTCCTAAATCCATAAACCTTTTCGGGCGTATTGCCCTCTTTTAAATATGGAAAACGGAAATAACGCAGGTAATTGCTGTATCGCCTAATGATGGAATCATTGAGCAATAACTCCTTCTTATAAGTTTCTAAAGTTACCTCGTTCTGATTAAAATTGGGATGGTTTAAGGTATGGTTGGCTAACCAATGTCCTGCATCATTCCATGTACTTAGTACGTATTTGCCATTTATTGTTTTTTTATTGTGTCCGGCAACAAACATAATGGCTTTTATTCCATGTTTTTCTAACGCACTTAATATGCGACCATGCCATACATTTAAGGGGTATCCACCCAAAGCACTTGTTTTTCCGTCATCAAAAGTAAAACTGATAGTAGGCTGTGTATTTGCTTCATTTTTAGCCAACCCTATAGTGGTGTTTTTGGCCAACAAAGGAATGCTGATTAATAAAATACCAATAATTTTTTTCATGCGCCTTACAAATATCTGCAAATATTTTTGCTTAAAAGTGGTGAATGCATTTTTTTATACACAAAGTAAATTCTCTCTCAATTGGTCTAAAATTCCTATTATTGAATATGGCAGAACTGGAGCAGTATATCCAACATTATTTTGGCATTGGCCATGAAGACCTTCATAAAATAAGTGCTTTGTTTAAGCCGATTCACGTAAGTAAAGGTGATTATTTTTTAAAGGCCGACCAATATTGTGATAAGTTAAGTTTTGTAAAAAGTGGCTTGTTTAGGATTTACGCCTTAAAAGGCGATAAAGAAATTACCCAATGGATATCAAGTCCGGGCTATTTTATTACAGAATTGGGTGGTTTGATATTTAATCAGCCTGCACGTTTTTCTATTCAGGCATTAACTGATGGGGAGTTGTTTACCATATATAAAGATGATTACCGCAACATTGGCACATTGGTAAGCAAATGGCCGGAGTTAGAAAAACTTTTTCTGGCAAAATGTTTTATGATTTTAGAAGACCGCATTTTCTCTCACCTCTCGATGAATGCAGAAGAACGTTACCAACTGTTGTTTCAACAAAACAAAGAATTGTTTAATCAAGTACCCTTGCAATACATCGCTTCCATGCTGGGTATGACACCGGAAACATTTAGCCGCATTCGTTCTAAGCACTTGTAATTTTAGCAAATTGGTTTTCTTGATTTATATCAAGAGCACCTGTTTGGTGTTGTTGCAACTTTGTACCATCAAATAAACAACAACATGAAAACAACAATTACAGCAGCTACCTTGGTAGCATTAAGCGCAAATCCAAGTGCCAAAAACATTGAAACCAGTATTGTTATTAACGCCTCACCCGAACAGGTTTGGGCCGTGTTCAGCAACTTTAATGAGTACCCTTTGTGGAATCCATTTGTAAAATCGTTTAAAGGTATACCAAAGGTTGGCCAAAAGATTGAAGTGGATTTACCGGGTATGAAATTTAAACCCGTGGTATTGGCCTATAACATTAACCGCGAACTACGTTGGAAAGGGAAGTTTTTATTTAAGGGGCTGTTTGATGGGGAGCATTACTTTAAACTGATTGATAATGAAAACGGAACCACCACCTTTATTCAAGGAGAATATTTTAATGGATTATTACTGCCATTATTTAATAACATGTTGCAAAACAAAACCAAACCCGGTTTTGAAGATATGAATGAAAAACTAAAAATACGTGTTGAACAACCCTTAGGCCAGACACAACAACATGAACAAAGCAATTGGAATCAACTCGAAAAATAGGTGTTTAAGGTAATTATATTGGGCAACTGATTTTAATGTGCTGTAATGGTGCCATCGTATTGCCATAAAAATAATAGCAGTAAGAAACACGAAGCGAATGGTCATCAATTGCGTTTCTGTTTTAGCCGTTAAAAAATAGAGGCATTCACCAAAAAACAACACATAAGCCAGTACTGAAAGAACATGCCACAACCGGTACTCAAAATTTGTTTTAAAAATTTGAAAAACAGGCAAATCAGGTTCAATTTTATCATTTACTTGGGCAATGGTTGCAGTAGTTAATTGGTAGTCGCCTGTTATGTTTAATGGGTTTTGCTTTAACAAATAACACAAATGATAAAACAACTCGGGAAGTTCTTTTTCAAAATCTTGAGGTACTTCAAAAAAATGCTCCACACACACTGAAAAGAACTCCGAGGTGTTTGTACCACCATATGCCCTAAAAAAATCTTCCTCTTGATTGCGCAATTTTAAAAATGATGGATGCGACACCTCTCGCCAACTTTGATAATACTCGCTAATTCTTTTATCTGCATAAAATGATTCGTTAGCCTGCATGTTCAACATATGTGCAAATTCATGCAGGCCAAGATTATAGGTATCCGCGTTATTTTCGTACCCTTTAATAAAATCAGCCCAACTGATAAAAACCGTTCCATTGCCCATAGCAAGGCCCTTTACCCAGCTATCAGCCATCCTGCTATAAAACACTTCCGGAAAAACAATCACCCCTTTCATAAAAGGTAAATCAGCACGTTGGAATCCATACGTTAGTTGTGTTAAGCTAGCGCTCAACAATATCCTCACTTCATCAGTAATGGTAAAACCTTCCCTTCCACGAAACTGAAGTGATTGTTTAATGATTACACAACGATTAACAAAGCGGTGTTTCCCTATTTCGGATAAATGATTGTAATATGTAAGGTGCTGTTTAATAGCCTCGTCATACTGCATAAAAACGTTGTCTTCAACTGGTCGGGCATGAGCATTTTCAAGGTTAACATGGTACCTGATTAATGCATATACAAACAGCAATATGTAACAGGTAATTTCTATCATGATGTAAATTACCTGCAAGATGGTTAATTTTTAAATATTACAAAGAACTAACTAAAAATGGCCACGGTAAAATACCGCAGCCATTTTAGCATTAACGTAAATTATCAACTGTTATTTAACTAACAACATCTTTTTGGTATCTACCAATCTGTTTTCAACATAGAGTTCACAGGTATAGCTACCGGTGGTTAGTGTGTTAGCAGATATAATGATATTGCCGTATCCTTTATGATTTAAAGAAAAGCTAAGTACTTCAATAGCTTGCTCAGAACGGATTATTATTTTAGCATTGGTTACGGTTTCAGGGATAAAATATTTAATCACGGTGTTTTCACTAAAAGGATTTGGTGAGTTTTGTTCAAGGTATGCTTTATTGGTAGGCATTTTATCACCACCAGTATTTAAATCTGTTATGTTTAGCTTGGCCTTTATTTCTGCAATGGCATCTACTAAAAGTTTGTTTTGTTCTTTCATTTCAGCAAGGCTTGTTTCCAAGTCAGCTATTTTTTTCTTGTCTTCTTCAATGGCTTTATCTTGTTCTTGATAACCTTGAACCAATAACCCGAAAAAATGATTATAGTTAACCGCTTTAAATCCATCTGTTCTGTTTGCAACGGCATAAGGCATTACCTCTTCAAGCTCTTGGGCTAAAAAACCAATTTGATTACCTTTGGCAAAATTCATACGAACTGGTTTTGAGTTACTTCCTTCAGGCTGCTTAAAATAAATATCGTCACGGTATTCATAACTTACAGGATGAAGTTTTTTTAGTATTGATCTTGCATCAGCAATATCATTAATATTCTTTTTAAATCGTTTATCCGAATTATGCCATAATGCTCCCACAGACAAGATATCTCCATTTACTTGCAATGGTGCAAAACCAACTGAAGTTCCTATAGCTGTTCCTCCTAAACCTAAAGGAAAATTAGTACCAATTACAACCGTTACATCATAACCACTTCCGAATACACCCCCTAAAGCCATCGTGTTATTTGCTGCAACTTCAGCTCCATATCCAATAGCGGTACTATAATCTGTCGCAGTAGTGAATGCTGATCTACCTAAAACCGTATTAAAAGAACCACCCGCTAGCGTGTTTGCTCCAAGCAATGCATTTTCTAAACCGTTAGCAGTTGCATCTGTTCCAATTAAAGTATTTTTACTACCCCATCCAGTTACATTAGCACCCAAAAATACATTTTCATCGCCAGCAGATACTGTATTATAACCCACACATGTATTATCATTATAATTAATAATACCCAATGAACTATTACTTAATGCCCCAATGTAAACATTTCTTGAACCACTCATAAGTCCAACTGCGACACTATAACCCAATGCAACATTATGGTCTCCTGTGGTCAAACTTCCGCCTGCCCCCCAACCAACCGCAGTATTGCCAACCCCAGCTGAATTGTTTTGTAAAGCTCCATAGCCCAAAGCTGCGTTGCCACTACCTGTAGTGGTTAGTTCTCCAGCCCTTGAACCAATAAAGCTATTTTGGCTACCTGTGGTAACAGACATTCCCGCATCCTTTCCAAGATATAAGGAGGTTTGACCGGTATTTGTTGCGAACATTTTTACACCACCAATGTAAAGCCCGTTAGAAATTGGGAAATTAATATCACCATTAACATCCAATTTATAAGTAGGTGTGATACCTATTCCAAAGTTTCCTCCATTGCCTAATATAAAATCAGTAGTGGAAGATGGTGCCAAACGTATGCCATAGGTACCATCAAACCGAATACCATAACCACCAAGGATATTCATATCTCCCCTATCTAGCTCAAGTTTAAATATTGGATTTGTGCCTAATCCAATTCCTACGTTTCCTTCTCGCCATAAATCGTTAGTTGTAGAACCTCCACCATTCCAGTCTTGGGCTTCCGAAGCCATTAGCATTCCGATAGCAACCGTGATACCGGAAAAGATTTTTTTGTAATTCATCTGGTTATTTTTATTAGTGTCTAGTAAAAGTAGCTTCCAACCCATAAATTTATGGGTTGAATGATTTACTGTATATGAT
>RDYC01000057.1 GCA_004293295.1 Bacteroidota bacterium | reverse complement strand
ATAGCCACTCAGATAGATTTTGTCTTTAGCCCCAAGTTGGAAATTTGTTTTGGCATTAAAGTCATAAAAATAGTAGCCGCCACGTTCTTGTCTGCTCAAAAAAGGTTGTATAAGTGCGTCTATGTAAGTACGCCTAGCAGATACGATAAAAGAGGATTTTTTCTTTTGAATAGGCCCCTCAAGTACAAAACGCGAAGCAATAATCCCTATACCTCCCTCGCCTTTGATTTTTTCCTTGTTGCCATCTTTGAGGTTAATGTCTAGCACCGAAGAGATTCTACCTCCATAACGAGCAGGAAAACCGCCTTTGATGAGTTCTACACTCTTGATAGCATCACCATTGAACAAAGAAAAGAAGCCAAACAAGTGAAACGCGTTGTAAACAATGGCATCGTCCAAAATAATGAGATTTTGGTCAGGCCCGCCGCCTCGCACATAGAGACCAGAGTTGCCTTCGCTGCCGCTCTGCACGCCTGGCATAAGCTGTAACACCTTCAAAACGTCTTTTTCGCCGAGCAAGGCAGGAATTTCCTTAATTTGCTGAATAGGTATGCTCAATTTACTCATGGTGGCAGACTGGCTCTGACGTTCATCTGGCCCCAACACCACGACTCCTTCTAGCTCGTTGTTAGACACTAATTCTATATCAAAATTCTTAAGATCTTGAGCTGTGCTCAATTTGTAGGCTTGCTTTTTATAGCCTACCATAGAAAATATGACTTCTAACGAATCAGAAACTTTGGGCACGCTCACTGAATAGAAGCCATACGTATTGGATACGCTGCCTGTTTGGAGTGATGGCAAATATACAGTGACACCAATGAGCGTCTCGAGGCTACCCGATTCGCGTACAAAACCGCTGAATGTAAAACTTTGAGACTGTCCAGAAACTGATGTAAGTACAGCTGTTAGGAAACACACAAAAGATAAAAACAGTTTTCTCATAAAAATTTCAGAATGTAATTGCTATTTATCTGGCAAACAACAAATAATGTTTGGCACAAAAATAGCTGTTTTATTACGAAAAGAAATCTTCTTAAAAAATTATTTAAGTTAGTCACATGCCAAAGTTGAATACTTAATATAATTTAGATAAATTTGGCCTTCTAAAATCTGCTTGGGGTAAATTAAGCAAATGCGTGCTTTTTTAGTAGTTTGTTTTTTATGTAT
>RDYC01000332.1 GCA_004293295.1 Bacteroidota bacterium | reverse complement strand
ATGGTACCGTGGTAAAGCTTTGGCTTTTCAATACGGCCAAGATGTTATGCCCGAAACCGATAAATACGATAATACCGGCTTAACCCCTGCCCAAATAGAATTAAAGAAAATAATTAAACAAGCCGCCGTTACCGCTGTTGATGGCAGGTTGCGCATAAAAACCGTAACCGAAAACGCAAGTGGCGATTTTTTGCAGCTTACGCCGCAACAGTTAGATGCCTTTGAAGAATACATTAACAAAATTAAAGATGCGGGCGAAAGGGTAAAATGCGAAAGCTTACCACCCGATGATTTAAGATTAAACATTGATATTTTTTACAACCCCTTAATTTTAAATGCCGATGGTGGCCGTATAGATGGCAATAGCACTACACCAGTACCCGATGCTATTAATAGCTTCTTAAAACAATTGCCCTTTAATGGCGAGTATGCCAATAGCAGGTTACACACCGTACTTAACGCAACGCCAGGTGTAGAGCTAGCAGTAATAAAATACGCACAAGTAAAATATGGCTTGTTCCCTTACATAGCGGTTGATGAACGCTACATACCCGATGCGGGTTATTTAAAGATTAACCAACTAAACATAAATTACAGAGAGTATGGTGTTTAATATAGATTTTGATAAACTTATTTTGTGGTTGTTGCCCACATTTTTGCGCAAAGCAAAAATGTACGCCTACCTGCAATGCCTCTGCCGCCCAGTGGTAATGCTTTACGCCGATTTTACAAAAAACCGTGAAGCTAACCTGTACAAAATGGCACACAACGGCCAGGTGTTTAGTTTGCAAAAAGTACTTAACGATAGGTTTGATAATATCCAAAGGCGCATATATATAGGTGATGGTTTAACAAAAGAGCGCATTTACATTTACACCACGCCCGAAACCAAACCTATTTTCCTACAAACCATATACCTATACAATAGTGCCGATTATGGCGATAGCGGGGTTGATTTTATAGTATGGATACCCCTAAGCGTAACAATGGGTAACCAAGCAATAATTGAAGCAAAAGCATTAATAGATTTTTATAAACGAGCCAGTAAAAGGTATAAAATATATATAAGCTAAAGGCTGGTGGGCCACGAGCCGCGGGGCAACGAGCCACGAACTTAACGCCAAACAAGAAGCCCGTAACCCGCCGCCCGAAGCCTAACACATTAAACAAGCACCGCCCGAAGCAATAACACACTAAAAGGAAGCCCGTAGCCCGAAGCCCGAAAGCCCGAAGCCCAAAATTATGAACACAATAGACTACACCCAAACAGGCGGTTTCCCGCTAGACCAAAACGTACTGGCTTTTATGCAAGCCCAAAGCCAACTGGCACAACTACCTGCCCATTTTGGTGGTCAGCTTTGTATAATAAGCGGTTGCACCGTAACAGGCACAAGCGTAACCGCTGGCTTTGTAGCCATTAATGGCGAAGTGCTGCCATTTAACGGCGGTACAATAAGCCCCAAGGTTATTATAGTAGAAACCGCTACAAATCTAACTTACGAAGATGGTAACGCCAAGCCTGTACAAAAAATCCGATATGCCACCTTTGGCGATGATGGAGTGCAAAATAATTTGTGGGCAAATTTTAAACGCAATACCACTGAAGGTGTTTTAGCTAGGCTGGAAAGGCTGGAGTGGATAGCCGCACCGTTTTTAAATGCAAATGCCAGTATGGTTTTTTGGCGTAAACCTGCAAGTGTACCCTTACCAGCAGGTTGGCAGGAGGTTATAGATTGGCGGGGTAGGTTAGCTATGGGGCATAAGGTTGGTGTAGCTGGCTTTGCCGTTGGCGATGTAACAGGTAAGGAAGGGCATGTAATGACTTTGGATAATTTGATAGAGCATGACCATCCATACAAAGATATATTCTATTCGGAATTTGGAGGCTCGATAGGTTTACCTAACAATTACGGTAGCGGTCGTTCAGACAACGATAATTCAGGCCATCAAATTGATAGGGTAACAAGTAAAACTGGTTTTGCAAACCCAACGCCAATACCAACCTTACCGCCAGTAAAAATAATAATGTACATAGAACCTATACCTAATTATATAGCATAACCACACGCCAAAGCCCGTGGCTCGTTGCCCGCAAGCCCAAAGCCCTAAAACACAGAAAAGATGACAGCAAGAAGCATATTAAAATCGTACTTTTTAACAGGTAAAAAACCTACACAGGGGCAATTTGCTGCTTTGATTGATAGTTTTTTGCATTTGAGTGAAGATAGTTTAAGTATCAGCCAAATAACCAATTTGGCGGCAGTATTGGCGGGTAAAGCAAGCACAACACAAATAGATGCGCTAACAACCGCCTTAATGGCCAAAGCCGATTTATCAAAAGTTATTTTACAATACGATAACGTTACCAAGCCCGATTATCCCCTAAACCAATATGTAGAGTTTAATGGGCAACTGTATTGTAAAAAACACCCCGATAGCGTGGCAGGCGAAGCCCCAGGTGGTGGCTATAAATGGCTAAAATTAAGCGCCTATTACGCACCTTATAGGCTTGTAAGTGGGGGTAATGTTACTTTAGCAGGCACACAAGTAACTGTAAGCCCAGCCATGTGGCGCTTGCAAGATACTTACGCACAAACAAACACACCTACCACATTTACCCTAAACTTTTGCGCCACAGGCTTACAAAAATTTGTTGTTTTTACCGGCAGGCAAAATGGTACAATAGGTAAGCTAGAGGGTGCCGAGGCTGTTACTGCCGTAGAACCTGTTATACCTAACAACCAAGCCTTTTTGCGTAGGTTATTAGTTACCGATGGTGTAATAAACCCAACAGAAGCCCTCGAAAACGAAGTAACCAATAAATTTACATCGGCAACGGTAAGCATACTAACCACCGATAATACCGTAGCAATAAACTGGGATGCCACCAAAATAGCCACCCACGGCCTCGAGCCCTTTGATATACAACTTTACGAAGTGCAACCCGATGGCAGCTTGCAAAAAAGTACCGCCTTGTTGCAAGTAAACCAAGCCAAAACGGTGTACAGCTTTTATGTAGGCGAAAACTCAAACCTTAACTTTTATTATAAAATAATCTAAAACAAACAATTATGAAAAAAACAATTTTAAAACTCGTTTTACTGCTATTTACCCTTTCGGGGATGGCACAAACGTACAAGATAACCTACCCAAAAGTAGAGGTTAAAACAGATACCTTAAAAGTAATGGCTACCTCTAGTTTTAGTAATACTATCAAACATCAACGCAAACCCGAAAGGCTAAACTTCCCTTTGTACCAAAGTTTTAATAACGATACTTTGATGTACGAATTTAGGGTAAATGGTAAACGTAACAACCCCAATATGTTTAGCGGTTTTGGGGCTGGCAATAATGTAACTACTGGCAAAAGCAATAACCATATAGGTGCTTTTGGGCAAATAAACATAACTAGCGGCAATAGGAATAATAGTTTTGGCAATAATAGTTTAGCCCTAAACGCTACTGCCGATGGTATAAATGCTTTTGGTTACGCATCGTTTTATAAGTTAAAAGCTGGCGGCTATTGTACAGCCATAGGCGATAATGCTGCCCCAAATTTACGATATGGTTTTGGCATTAATAGTTTTGGAGCTGGTAATATAACATTATTAGATAGCAGTTCGCTAGTAAACGTGTTTGGTATTAATAGCCTAACATCAGCCACAGCTACTAAAAATACCAATGTTTTTGGTAACTATTCGCTGGCGAATATTAAAAACGGAGAAGGTAATAATATTTTCGGCAATAGCGGTTGGAATTATACCAACGCCGAATCGTTTAATACTATTTTGGGAAACTCGGCAGGTATAGTAGGCGAAAACAATAATGTAATACTAGCCGATGGTGCAGGCAACGAAATAATACATATAAACGCTGCCGATAGAGGTGCAAAAAGAATTTTAATAACCGATGCCAATGGCGTAGGTAAATACAAATATATAGATGCAGCCACCTTAGCATTTAATACACCAGTAACTGGGCAAGTTTTAACCGTAAAGTCCGATGGTTACCCCGAATGGAAAGCCCCACCTACGGTTGATTTGTTTAATTACATGACAAAAACGGCTCCCGAGTGTTTTAATTCTATTTACTATGTTAAAAACGATATAAACGATTATTCTCCTTTACTAACACACAACTATTTTGGCTGGAACCAGTTTGACTTGCGAGCCAACAACAGCAATATTTATTTAGGAAGAGAAAGCGGAAAACTTAGCACAACAACAGCAACACGAAACAATGCCATAGGGGCTAATAGTTTTCTTGGTGCAGTATCGGGTACAGATAATAACGGTATAGGAAGTTCGAGTTTTGCAAACTTAACTTCGGGTATTAATAACTTCGGTGGTGGCACATCGGCATTTTTTAACCTCACAACAGGCAACGCAAACACAGGGATAGGCCCGGCAGGTGTAGGTAGTGCTTACACCACCGAAAATTACAATACATTATTAGGTAAAGTTACTGGCAGCGTAGGCGATAGCCATCGGGTAATAATAGCCGATGGTGCCGGCAACCAAATAATAAATGTAACGGCAAGTGATAGAACGGCTGGTAGAGTTTTAACTACCGATGCCAACGGTGTAGGCAGGTTTGTTACACCATTGGCAAGCGATTTTGTTAGTAAAACTTTAGCAGATACCATAAAAGCAGCTAAAATATTTAAAGTAGCATTTAGCCCCAATTTTGCAACAGTTAATAATAATGGATTTGAAGCTTCAAACGGATTTTTTGAAAATCCATCGGGCGATTTAACTAGAATTAGACCAAGCGGGATAGAGATTGCATATAAAAATGGTGGTGCATTTGATGTATCAAATATAGATGCAGACCAAATAATACTCCGCCAAAAAACATTTACAAACAAAATAGCACTAAGGGTAAGTACAAATGGCGGAGCGGTTATACAAGCAACACAAGATGGTTTTGGTAATATACCTGTTGAGTTCCCTAGCGGAGTGCAAATTGCAAGTTTAAAAATAACAGGTTTAAACGCAGCCCCAGCAAACGCTACAGCCCCAGGCTCAACAGGAGATATACGATATACTGCAACGCATATTTACTTATGTATAGCAACCAATACCTGGGTGCGTAGTGCATTAGCAACTTGGTAAACAAAAATTATGAAAACAAAACAATATAGCTTATGGGAGCGGTTTACCCTACCGTCCCCTGCTTTTTTTAACAGGGTAAAAGGGTGCGGTATTGCCTTAGTTGCGCTATCCGCTGGGTTAATTAAGCTAAATATTTTACCCGAAACTATTACAACCATAATGGCCACAGCTGGTGCAGTAATGGGATTGGTGGCGCAATTTAGTGTGGATACGGCAAAAGTGGAGGTGGTAAAATAAACGCCGCCGATTTTCTTATTGTTTTCTCAGGACAAAAAAAAATGTACAAATGCACAAAAATCGACGGCGAATGCCGGGTATTAGTGTATTTATACATTAAGTCCTGAGAATTTCAAAAGTAATAATAAAACAATAAGAACATGTCAAAAATCAATTTAAAAACGCCTATTTCATACTACGGCGGTAAACAAAGTATGTTAAAACATATAATGCCTTTAGTGCCAGCACACACCACCTATGTAGAGCCGTTTTGTGGTGGTTGTGCTGTATTTTGGGCGAAAGAAGCTGTACCAGCCGAGATACTAAACGATTACAATGGTATGGTTGTTAATTTTTACCAGCAGTTAAAAACAAACTTCGATGCGCTAAAGGTTAAAATAGATGCCACGCCATACAGCCGAGAGGTGTACAAAGCCGCAATGTTTGTGTACAACCATCCGTATATCCATAGCGATGTGCATAAAGCATGGGCGTTTTGGGTTTGTTGTATTCAGGGTTTTAGCAATAAAATAGGAAGCTGGCGAGGTAGCAATACACGCCACAAAGAAGCTTTACTTAATTTTAACAAAAAAGAGGCTTTCACTTTAGAATTAGCCGAGCGTTTAAAAATAACCCAAATAGAGTGTGTAGATGCTGTTAAGCTAATTAAAACCAAAGACACTCCCGATACGTTCTTTTACATCGACCCGCCGTATGTAGATAGCAACCAAGGCCACTATGGTGGTTATATGCAGTCGCATTTTGATAGTTTATTAGAAAGCCTAGCAGGTATAAAAGGTAAATTTTTATTAAGCAGTTACCCTAATACAGGCTTAGCATCGCATACCGCCAAAAACGGTTGGTATTCAAAAGCTGTAGATATGCCATTATCAGCTTCTTGTACTAACAAGCGTAAGATAGAGATGCTTACTGCTAATTATCCGATATAACCTCTGTGTTTTTTAATTACGCATTAAATATAATTT
>RDYC01000397.1 GCA_004293295.1 Bacteroidota bacterium | reverse complement strand
TGGCGTTTTTTAATAAGGTCTCTACCAACACCATTATCGGTTATGGTTACATAAAGTAGGTTAGCTGATGTTTTAATCAACAGAGTTAACGCGCCTTCTTCAGTTCTAGGCTTCTCGGTTAAGCCATATTTAATGGCATTTTCAACAAACGGTTGTATAATTAATGAAGGAATAAAAACCTCTTGTGGATTGAGTGTTTCTTCTATTTCAACATGAGTAGTAAACGCATTTTTAAAACGCAATTGCTCCAATTCAATATATAGGTTTAAAAAATCAAGTTCTTCTTGCAAACTAATTTGTTGTTTATCTGAGTATGCCATTATCCAACGCATCAATCGGGAGAACTTAGCGATATATTTATTAGCTTCTATCGGCTTATACTGAAGAATAAATTTTTGTAATGAATTTAAGGTGTTAAAAATAAAATGAGGATTCATTTGCAGGCGTAGGGCCTTTAGTTCACTTTCTACCAGCCGTTTCTTATTTTCTTGTTTTCTTTTTAAAAGTGCATCTCTTCTTTTAATAACAATAAAAGTAATGGACAGCATCAAGGCCAATACAAGTACCTTAAACCATAGTGTTTGCCAATAAGGGGCAGTAATGGTAAAGCTAATTGTAGCTGGATATTTACTCCATTTCCCGTTTCCGTTAGTGGCATATACAATAAACTTGTATTGTCCCGGAGGTAATTTAGCATAGTTCACATTATTCTCTTTGGTATAAGTATACCCGGTGTCTATGTCGGCTAAGCGGTAACGGTAGCCAACAGGGGTGGCTTTTCGCATGCTGATAGCTTGGTAATAAATGGATAAATTACTTTGGCTATAAGGTAGCGTAAAATGCTGTTGTTGGTTTACCTCATTGCCATTGATGGTAACTTGTTTGATGTAAATACTCGGTACATGTTTTTTATTAATTGGCTGATCAGGGTTAAAAATACTGATACCGTTATCAGTTACCACATAAAGTAATGAGTCGGTGACAGCAATATCCCGTACATTGTTAGTAAGTAAATAGTCATCCGAGTTATAATTCTGTACAGATAGCACCTTGTCTGTTGCACTAAGTTTAACCCTGCTTAAACCAAGCTCTGTGCATACCCAAAGTTGGTTGTTTTCATAATAAAAATAATTCCGCGAAATCTGAAGGAAACTTCAGTTGCTATTCTTTCAAA
>RDYC01000331.1 GCA_004293295.1 Bacteroidota bacterium | reverse complement strand
CAGCCATTTACTTGAATAACGTTGCCGAAGTTGACCCAACGGACTTAAAACGTTGGTTAGTAAAATCAAGTGAAATTCAATGGGATTATAAAAATATTGTAAAACGAAAAGGGCAACTCATAAAATTGCCATAACAAAAACACATCATGGAAAAACTCCAATTTAACATCAGCATTCATGCAACTGCAGCAAAAGTTTACGACATCATGCTTGGTATTAACAATAAACTTACTTACGAGCAATGGACTTCCTTGTTTAACCCAACATCAACCTATGAAGGAAGTTGGGATAAAGGAAGCAAGATGCAATTTATAGGTGTAGATGAACACGGGGAAAAAGGTGGCATGCTTTCCAGGATAGTTGAAAACATCCCCAATCAATTTGTTTCTATTCAACATTACGGACTTGTTAAAGCCGAACAAGAAATTACAGAGGGGCCGGAGGTGGAAAAATGGGCAAATGGATTTGAAAATTATACCTTTAACGAAACCAACGGTACAACAACCGTTACTGTAAACTTGGATACCGCTACAGATTTTTTAGAGTACATGAACCAAGCTTATCCCCAAGCACTCAACAAGCTTAAAGAAATGTGTGAACACTAATCTAGCGCAAAGTAGCGAGCCATTGCTAGCTAAAACTACCCGGCTATAAAAGCATGAGCACCAAAATAAATAACAGTGGCTATTTTCTTAATTTTTGTATATTCGATGCTAAGGTAAAAAGGTTGGTGTCTGCTATGCTTACACAATGATTGGTTATGTAAACACATTGCAGTTGAAAAATACCATCAATTACCAACCATGCTAATAAGATGTTGAAACCTAAAGAAGTGATATTTGTGTTCCACACGCAGACTAAATTGTTATATTGAAGCGCAAGACTCTTGGCATATGGCTGTTTTTTTGTTTCGTTGCTCCGGTAGCCATTGCCTTTATTATGCTGCAAATACAAATACAGCAGGTAAGAAGAGAAGTTAAAGACGAAGTGATTGCCGGAATGAGCAAAGAAGAGCTGGTGCTGTTAACATTTGCCGAAAAGGAAAAGCATACCCAATTAGACTGGGAACACGCAACAGAATTTGAGTACAAGGGTAAAATGTATGATGTGGTGGAAACCAAAAGTATTGGCGATACAACATACTATTGGGTTTGGTGTGATGATAAAGAAACCACACTGAACCAAAAAATCAATCAGTTGGTTTACTTGGCACTAGGGAGCAATCCCAAGAATCAAGAAAATCAAAAGCGGTTGCATCATTTCTTCAAGTCACTTTATTGTTCAAATGCTGAAACAACGGAATTTATTGCAAGGCTAAACTTGGAAAATAAGTGCCATTTTCAACCAAGTTTTTATTCCCCGATTGCTCAAGCGCCATTAGTACCACCTCCCAAAAAAAGCTAAAAAATAGGTATTTAAGGTTGGTCTGCTTCTATACAAAGAAGCGGACTAAGCTCGTTTTTTAACTTTTTAGTAAATAATAATGAAAAAAAACTTCATGTTGTGGTTACTCATTGGGTGGGTATGCACAGGCCATGCCCAAATAGTAACCATCAAAGACAATAAAACAAATCAGCCAATAGAATCGGTAACTTTAATGAGCGCAAATCCAAATGCATTTGCCACAACTAATGCCGAAGGGCAGGCCAATATTTCAGCATTCAAAGGGGCAAGCGAAATTGTGATTCGTAACCTTGGTTATAAAACTGAAACCAAGAGCTACGCTGAAATAGAGAAATTAAACTTCGAAATCACCTTAACGATTGCTAACACGCAATTTGATGAGCTTGTGGTTTCAGCCACCCGGTGGAGTCAACCATCAAAAAATGTTCCGTCTAAAATTGTGATTATTTCTGCTAAAGATATGGCATTGCAGCAACCACAAACAGCCGCAGATTTATTGGGTTCATCCGGTGAAGTATTCATTCAAAAAAGCCAACAAGGAGGTGGAAGTCCAATGATAAGAGGCTTCGCCACCAATCGTTTGTTATACACCATTGATGGGGTACGCATGAATTCTGCCATATTCCGGGCAGGAAACATCCAGCAAGTAATTTCATTAGACCCATTAGCCATTGAAAACACGGAAGTGCTTTTTGGGCCGGGTTCAATTGTATACGGCAGCGATGCCATTGGTGGGGTAATGAGTTTTCGTACCCTTACGCCTCAGTTGTCATTAACAGATAAATCTTTGGTAACAGGTAAAGCCGTTAGTCGGTATTCATCCGCCAACAATGAAATAACAAACCACTTTGACGTAAATGTTGGCTGGAAAAAGTGGGCTTCCGTAACAAGCATTACCCATTCAAAATTTGGCGACCTGCGAATGGGCAAGAACGGCCCGGATGAATACCTGAAATCATTTTATGTGCAACGAATGGATAGTGTAGATAGGGTGGTTGAAAATGCAGATCCAAGGGTGCAAAATCCCAGTGGATATTCGCAAATGAACATGATGCAAAAAATCAGGTTTGCGCCTAACCATAAATGGGATATGCAATATGGGTTTCATTATTCGGCAACTTCCGAATACAGTCGTTACGATCGCCTGATTGAAAAACAAGGAAATGGATTGCCCGCTTCAGCGGTTTGGAATTATGGCCCCCAAATTTGGATGATGAACAACCTGACGGTTACCCATAATCAAAGCAACAAGTTATACGACAGGGTTACGTTGCGTTTGGCCCAACAGTACTTTGAAGAAAGCAGAATTGATCGCAAATTTAATAACCAAAGGTTGCGAACCAATTTAGAAAAAGTACAAGCATATTCCACAAACTTGGATTTCGAGAAATATGCGGGCAAGCACCGGTTTTATTACGGAGCTGAATACGTGTTGAACGAAGTAACCTCTAAAGGCTCGGCAGTTGATATCAGCAATGGAAATGCCATACCTGTTCCGGATAGATACCCGGCTTCTGAATGGAGCAGCTATGCGGCTTACCTGAATTATCAATTTATTGCCTCGCAAAAATTGTTGGTTCAAGTTGGGGCAAGATATAATGCATTCAATATTCAATCAGATTTTACACGTCACCTTGAATTTTTTCCATTCGATTTTACCACATCTTCGGTTAAAAATTCATCCACAATTGGAAGCATCGGATTGGTTTATACACCAACGGAAACTTGGAAAATCAGTTTAAACGGAAGTTCGGGTTTTAGAGCGCCAAATGTGGATGATATGGGTAAAATATTCGACTTTGTAAGCGGTGAAGTTATTGTGCCAAACACATCCTTAAATGCAGAATATGCTTACAATAGCGAGCTAAATGTTTCAAAAATATTTGGCAATTGGTTAAAACTGGATGTTACCGGTTTCTATACCTACTTGGATCATGCAATGGTTCGTAGACCTTTTCAGGTTAATGGGCAGGATAGCATCGTGTATAACACACAAATGAGTAAAGTGTACGCCATTCAAAATGCAGCTTACGGCACAGTTTATGGTTTCAACATGGGGGTAGAAGTAAAGTTGGCATCGGGTTTTAGCCTCTATTCACGCTACAATTATCAGTTGGGCAGAGAAGAAATGGATAACAAAGAGGTGAGTCCTTCAAGGCATGCAGCTCCGGCCTTTGGTATGACACGCCTTTCTTATCAAAAAGACAAACTATCCATGCAATGCAATGTGATGTACAGTGCCGAAGTTAGTTATGATAAGCTCAATCCGGAAGAGCAAAGCAAACCGACAATTTATGCAAAAGATGCAAAGGGCAACCCTTATTCTCCAAGCTGGTACACACTAAACTTCAAGTTTATGTATCAGTTTCATCAGCATATTGCAGTAACCGCAGGGGTTGAGAACATAACAGATCAGCGGTATCGTCCCTACAGTTCAGGTTTGGTAGCACCCGGCAGAAACTTCATGTTATCTTTAAGGGCTAACTTTTAATGGCTAAATCCCACCGCTTGTACCAAACCCTTTCGGTGGGGTTTTAACCAACCATTCGAAAAAAGTGTAGTAAATAAAACAAGAGAAGGCGGCACCCGCTATTGTTAAATGCAACAACGTTAAAAAAACCTTGGGCAACCTTGGCGTTTAAGCCCTGAACCACTAATTTTTGATTTATTGAAATTATAAGCCAAAGTAACACCCATAAATAGGTACATGTCGTTAACATTTAGTTTAGACAAGGCCGTTTTTCCCCTTAGGTCACCCGGATTTTTATCGCTTTCACTGCTGCCGTAAATGAGCCTGGTGGCTTTAGGAAAAGGTGTGGTTTCCGGATCAACATAAGTATCAGCACCTCCAATATCATCAATATATGAGGTGGATGTATAACGCAATCCCAGTTCGCCTCCCAATAGAATCTTTTTGTTTACATAATACCTAAAACCAACACCTACCGGAATGGCAGCAGCAATTTGACTATACTTTATGCCGGATAATTGTAAGGGGGCAACACTCTGCAAGTGTTCGCTGCCATCAGGATGAATAAGCGTAGTTTGCGGTTTAAAATAGAAAGCACCAACCCCGGCAAATAAGTAAGGGATGGTTTTGTTTTTCAATTTACGCCCGCTATTTCTGTCTTCAACTAAGTTTATTTCAAATTGTAATGACCCCTCTAAAATAAGCGTCTGGAAATTCCAATTACGATTTTGTTGCCAGGGACTTGAACTGTTTTTATCATCACCCTTTACAACCGCATACACCCCCATGGCTTTTATTGCAGTAAAATTGCTCAGCCTGTAACGGATAAACCCACCGGCCGCGTAGCTCATGGTGCTCAATTCAAGCTCATTTACCACATCACCATAATAATGCGTTCCTCCTGCCATAATGCCTATGTCAACCTTTTGAGCAAAAGCGACAGAACATGAGGTTGTTAAAAGGACAATAACAAAAAAGCGACTGAATTGTTTCATAATGGCACTTAGCTATTCAAAAGTAGCCTTTTTCTAACAAAACCAGCGTTATTCACGATGATATTAACATTAATTTTAACGACAAGGGATAAGTGGCTGATATTTGAAATAAGCGCTCAAAATGTCCTGAAATTTAATGTTCAAAAGCATCGTTTTCCTCTTGAGCATGTTGGTATTTTAGAAGAGCAGCTTTAATCAATGCCTCTAAGCCATCCTTACGCACTTCGGGGTCATCCATTAAAAAGGTATCGTACATATTACTTTCTTTAATGATAAAACTGCTGAAGTTTCGCTGTTCAAACCAGTCATCATAACTAAATTTTTGGTAAGGATTACCCGAGTTATACATCAATTGATTAACCAACACATCACGGCAATCTGTTTCCTTATTAAACCTATCATGGTATTTAAACCAACACAAAGGCATATACCCCGCATCAATACCGGCAATGGTTCTTTGGTATAGTGGAGCAATGGCAATAATTTGAGCCCTCATTTGTCCTTGTCGCGTATCAAAATACCATTCCTCCATAATCATCAGTCGAGATACCTTGGTTGTTGGATTAAATAAATCGGCCACGGTATCAACGGTGTAGCCCTCATCTTCCGTACCATTCGGATTGGTTAACTTTTTTACCAGAAACGTGTTGCTGCCAAGGTTGGTAAATGTTTCAAGGTCATAAATGCGTGTTAAAGAGTCATCCACATATGGTATCAGTTGGCCGTTTAATGCCGCTTGGTACAAAATGCGAGACAACGGATTTTTAGGCCATTTGGCTACCTGGTTTTGCCGTTCATTTAAATCAATTACCCGCCAGGTGCGTTTGGTAACTGCTACATCTGCTTCCCTCATTTGTTGTGGGGGAATAGCTTGCCGTTGCCCGTAAACCATGGTTGAAAGCACTAAAACCAAAAACAAAACCAACCGATTCATGAATATAACTTTGACGTACAGATGAATAAAAGAAAACTAACGTTTATTGTATTGAATACTAACGCATAATTATCTTTTTTTAACATAAGTTGCAATAAAAAAAAAGTTTAAAAGTTTTATGCTACACCAAATAGGGGTATGGTTAAGTGAAATCGTCATACCATTTAAAATAAACCATAATTTATGCGCAAAATAGGAATTGTTTTGTTATTAACGTGCTGTTTTATAAGCGGCTATGCCCAAAATAAATGGGTGGTAAGCGGCTTTATAAAAGATGCGGCAAGTAAAGAATTGTTAATAGGAGCAACCATTGCGGTTCCCAAATACAAAACGGGCACAACAACAAATGCCTATGGTTTTTTTTCCATTACCTTACCTGCCGATACGTTTGATTTGTTGATTAGTTATGTGGGGTATGCGCCCAAAGCATACCATATTACGCTAATAGCCGACCAAGAGTTAAACATCGAGTTAACCGAAGGAAACCAACTAAAAGAAGCGGTGGTTACTTCAGAAAAAGTAAACCAACGGTTGGCAGAACAAACCCGAATG
>RDYC01000330.1 GCA_004293295.1 Bacteroidota bacterium | reverse complement strand
CTCGAAGGTCACTGAGCCGAAAGGCGAGCTGCTGTCGAACCTCGGCTTCTACTTGTACTCCATACTCTTGTAGGTCAACCCCACATCCTTTCTCTTGTCTCTGAAAATAAACCCGTCGTCCGTCTCTGAGATTATTTGCTTGAAAAGTATTTTTCTCTTCATTTTCTTTTTTTGTTGGAATAATATTATTTGTTTTGGGTACTGTCAGTTGCCGCTTTTTTAAAATCGAGCGAGAGAGAGTTTACACAATAACGCAATCCTGTTTTATCTCTTGGGCCGTCATCAAACACATGCCCTAAGTGGCCTCCACATTTGGCACACATAATTTCTATGCGTTTCATGCCATGCGAGTAGTCTGGCTTTTCTAAAATCTTGGTTTTATCCAAGGCCTCATAAAAGCTAGGCCATCCGCATCCGGCATCAAATTTTGTTCCTGATTGAAACAACTCATTGCCACAAGCAGCGCAGGTATAAGTGCCGCGCTCATAGTGGTCTTCAAATTTTCCGGTAAAAGGACGCTCTGTTCCTTTTTCTCTTAGCACGGCATATTGCTCAGGGCTAAGTTGTTGTTTCCATTCTTGTTCTGTTTTTGTTACTTCAAACTGATCCATACTGTCATTGTTTTTTTGCGATTTTGTAGTGGTAGAATCGCCCGTTGAGTTCGACTTGCAAGAGGTAAATGCCAGCAGGCAAACCATCAAGGTTATCCACAATAAATTGTTGTTGCGTTTCATTAACTTGTTCATTTCCTTTTTTCAAAATTGTACCGTCTAATCCTGCAATGGTGTATTGCAGGTTGGCAGGTGTTGTTGTTTGTATAGCAATAGCAAATTCTTTACCAAATGGGTTTGGAGAAATGAATAACGCTGGAATATTCGTTTCTGGGTGTAAGTTCAGGCTAATTTCAGGACTGTAAGTGAATTTGCCATCAAAATCAATTTGTTTTAGCCTGTAATACAGGGTATTGATGTCTTGATTGTTGCTTGTAATGTTTTGGTCACGAAATTTATACCGCGTATTTTTGTTGGAGTTCCCTTGCCCTTTAACTTCTCCAATTTTCTTATATACTCTGTCATCAGTTGCACGTTCAATTTCAAATTTGTGGTTGTTTTTTTCAGAGGCGGTAACCCAATTTAGCACCACTTCGTTTCCATCCGGTTCGCCTGTAAAGCTTAATAAATTAACAGGCAATGTGGTGCCACTTGTTGTAGCAAAGCCAACTGTATTATAATTTGCAGTGGTATACCAGCCATTGTATTCAATTATTGCATAATGATAAGTAACACCTACTTGCATATTGGTAATGGTAACAGTGCTGCCCGTTCCATTATATACGATGCTATTGCCTGTGGTGGTTTGCGGAGCCAGCGATAAGTTTGCATTTGCACCGTATTGAATGGTATCAACAGGTAATCCGTTTACAGCATTTCCTGCCCTAACTAAAACCAGCCTGCGTTGTCCATTTCCACTTGCCCAATTTAAGGTAACGCTGGTATTGCTGTTATTGGTAATTTGTAACAAACTCGATTGGATATTGGGCTCATTCGGTAAACTGCCGCCCCATATGCGTCTTACAAATTGAGGGCTATCAATAAAAGGATTGCGGTTGTTTTGAATGGCATAAATGGCATTGTTGCGTTTATTTTCTTTATCACTTACCGGATCCAAATTATGCCAACTCAACAATAAGTTTACCTGCCAACTGTCATAAGAGGGAAATGCATTACCGGCAAGCACATCATCTGCATTGCCATTGGTTTGCCAGCCTGCAATTAAATTCTCATAACGGGTGGCCATGTAAAAGTAGGCCCTGGACAAGTCTCCCTTGTATTCATTATTGGGCTCAAATACTGTGCTTGAATAACCAGGAAAGCTATTGGGGCCAAGTTTTCCTCCGTACAGTGAGGTAAACGTTGGGCTGGTAACATTACCAAAAGGAAAATTATTTCGTGTATTGTTCACTTTTTTATCCGTGGCAAATATGTGGTGCAAATCGCTCACCATAGGTGATGCCTGAGCAAACCAGCTTTGCGGAAAAGAGTGTTCTCTGTTGTACTTTTCACCTTCATTTGTGCCTCCGCTGCCATTGTCTTGGTCGGTCACCAACGTAAATTCATAAGGTGAAGCTGTATCAAAACGGGTGCTGTAAATGTCCCACACTTTTCCGTTGGGTTGCACATCGGTGGTGGCAAATGCATTCCATACTCCGGGGGTGTAGCTTGTGGCTGTATGCCCCAATATTTTGTTGTACAAAACAGTTTTTAATGCAGCTCCTCTTTGTGTGTTAACAGTATTGTAGTAGCTTGTAGGTATTGCCCAATTTATTCCAGTACCGGAAACACTAATGTTTTTAGTGGTTGAACTTGGAGAAGAGTGCGTTACTGTGCCACTGGCAGCACCGCTAACTGAAGGACTAAAGCGCACATAAACCTTTGTTTGGGTAACATTACCCGACACCGGAATAATGGTTGCAGTTTTAGAATAACCATATTGATAGTTTAACGATACTTCAAACTGAGGGGGAGCAGTAATTAGAATATTGCCTGTTAAGGCTGAACCGGAAACTAAATAATAAAAAGCAGTTGAACTATGGAATGGGTAAACATTGCCAAAGGAAGGAAAGGTAGAAACAGAAGTGTTTATAATCCCTGCCCAAAGCTGAGTAGGTAACAATAGTATCAATACTATGCGCAAAAAATTCATTGCACAAAAGTATAGGAATAGGATTAAAGTTTCCGTTAAAAGTGTGTTAGGCAGTTTTACTTGGGGGGGGGGGTTAATAATAGATTCCTCTTATTGTATGAGGTTCGTTATCATCAAAACCCAAAAAAGCCGCATGAGGCGGCTTTTTATGGGTACAATAATTTAACTAGTCACATTTATAGGTTAATGAACCTGTAATATTATCGCCTGATGAACCGCCAGTTGTTACGGATTGTGCGAATCCTTTTGAATTTAAGTTCGACCAAGTAAAATTCATACTTTCAACCTCGTCAGGACTACCGTCATTGTAGTAACTATATTTTATCGAGGCCGGTAATGTTTTATTTTGTAAATATGGAATGCCATCACTTATTATCCAATTTAGTTCTAAAGTTGAAATAACATTGGTATAGGTATATTCCGAAATTGATTCAATTTTCGGGTTACCAAAAGAGATATATTGTCTTGTTGCTTTTTTTACATTACCGCTGGCATCAAATTCGTAATCAATGAAGCCACCTAATGTCTCATTGCCGCTTGAAACACTATAAGAATTAACTCGCTTTAAAATATTGCCTTCATACACATACTTGTCAATAGTTGACTTACGGAAGACACCATTAGATTTGTCTAAAAAGTAATGTGTTTCAGTGCTTACTCGGTTGTTCTCATAAGAAATTTCCGTGTAATTAATTAACGTATCATTTTTAATTGATTCTATTTTGTTCACATTATTTAAGGCATCGTAAGAGTAAACTGTTTCATTAGTTACGTTATCTTCTAAAGTTTTAACTTTGGTTAATCGTTTTAGTGTATCATAAGTAAGGTCACTCGTTGATTCCATCTCCGAACTCATTGTAGAGATTTGGGTGAGAAGACACTTGGATGAGGGGGCATTGTTTGATGGAGTAGGTTTGTCATCTTTGTCTTCAGAGCAAGATGTTAAACCTATTCCTGAAATTGTTAAGATAAGAATTGATTTTAAAATGGCATTCATAACTAAATATAATTTGATTGATGGTTAAAGAATTTTTCCCAAGAACTAAGTTGTACTTATTGTTTTGAGTAAAACAATGAATATCAAATATTGTTTTGCTTAAAAACGTTTGAGGCACAATTTTCTCCATCAATCGCGGCACTAACAATGCCTCCTGCATAACCCGCACCTTCTGCACAAGGATATAATCCCTTAATTTGAGGATGCTCTAAAGTTTCTTTATCTCTGGGTATACGCACGGGCGAAGAGGTGCGGCTTTCAGTAGCTACCATTACAGCATCATTGCTTACATAGCCTTTTAGTTTTTGGCCAAAAGCTTTTAAGGCATCACGTAAACTTGCGGCAACAAAGCTTGGCAAAACATCATCCAGTTTGTGCGCTTGAAGCCCGGGAAGGTAGCTGCAATCGGGCAGGGTAGAAGATGCTTTTTTATTCACAAAATCAAGTACACGCTGGGCTGGGGCTTGTAAACTTTGGGTAGCGGCAAAACATTGTTGTTCCACCTGCTGCTGAAAGGCCAGTGCTGCAAGTGGCCCTAAATGTTGGTAAGCGGAAAGCTCTTTGGTGTCAACACTTACCACCAACCCCGAGTTAGCAAAAGCATTGTTACGTTTACTGGGACTCCAACCGTTTACCACAATTTCTCCCGGGGCAGTAGCTGCCGGAGCAATAATTCCTCCGGGGCACATGCAAAAACTAAATACACCACGGCCTAAGCTTTGGTTTACAATGCTGTAACTGGCAGGCGGCAAATAATCACCACGGGTATCACATTTGTATTGTATGCTGTCAATCAGTGCTTGTGGATGTTCTATGCGCACGCCCAAAGCGAAGGGTTTAGCTTCAATCAATATGTTTTTATGGTGTAATAACTCAAAAATATCACGCGCACTATGGCCAGTAGCTAAGATAACATGCTTTGTCTTTAGCACGTCTTTGCCATTTATCTCTATGCCGATAACTTCATTATTGTTTAAAATAATATCAGTAAGTTTGGTGTTAAAATGCACTTCTCCACCATAATGCAAAATGGTTTCGCGTATGGCAGTAATAATTTGGGGAAGCTTATTGGTGCCAATGTGTGGGTGCGCTTCATACAATATTTTTTCATCAGCCCCATGTTTCACCAGTAGTTTTAGGATGCGTTGCACGTCTCCTCGTTTGGTGCTTCTTGTGTAAAGTTTACCATCACTATATGTTCCCGCACCACCCTCTCCAAAACAATAGTTACTTTCTGGATTAACCGTATTTAGCTTGGTAATGGCAGCTAAATCTCTTCTGCGCTCTCTTACATCCTTTCCACGCTCAATAATAACAGGTTTTATCCCTCTTTCAATGAGTTTTAAAGCTGCAAATAACCCTGCCGGTCCAGCACCAACAATAATGGCATGTGGAGCATTACGCACGTCTTTAAAATCAAATATCAAATCGCGTTCAGGCACGTTTTCAGCGATATACACTTCTACCAATAAATTAAAGTGAATGGGCTTTTTGCGGGCATCCAATGATTTGCGTAAAATTCGTACCCCACTTAAGTCGGCAATGCCTGATTTCTTGCGAATGGAATCCAGGGTTGAGTGTTCATCATGGCACTGTTCGGGTAACAGGCTAATTTCCAGTTGTTTCATATTGGTTAGGTAGTTATCCTAAAGTAAGCACAGCTATTTGTGATAGCTGACTTGAGTAATGTAGTTAAAATGTTGGAAACAAAAATGCTAAAAAAGAGGGGCTTTTGTTACTTTTGATGCCATAACACCCAAAATGCAGCGTTATACTGCTTAAAAGCAGCTATTTAGCTTTTTAGCAGGAAGTAAATGGTAAAGTTTTATCATGAAGGTGCACCAAAGTGTGTTTCAACACGACATCAATTTTGTAAACAATGACTGATATAACAACTCTAAACAATTTAGCTACTCAAATACGCAGAGATATTTTAAGAATGGTGCATGGTGCCAAAAGTGGCCACCCTGGAGGGTCTCTTGGTTGTGCTGATTTTTTTACGGCAATGTACTTTAGTGTAATGGAACACAACCCACAATTTAGCATGAGTGGAAAAAATGAGGATGTATTCTTTTTATCCAATGGACATATATCTCCGGTGTTTTACAGTACCTTAGCCAGAGCCGGATATTTTCCGGTTGAAGAGTTAAAAACATTTCGCAAATTAGATTCTCGTTTGCAAGGGCACCCTGCTACAGCCGAACATTTACCAGGTGTGCGGGTGGCTTCCGGCTCTTTAGGTCAAGGGATTTCAGTTGCTGCAGGCTGCGCACTGGCTAAAAAACTTGATGGAGACAAGCATTTGGTTTATGCCCTAATGGGTGATGGTGAAATTCAAGAAGGCCAAAATTGGGAGGCATTTATGTTTGCTGCTCACCACAAGGTAGATAATTTAATTGTTACGATTGATTTTAATGGCCAGCAAATAGATGGAAGCACAATGGATGTATTGGGCTTAGGAAATGATATTGAAGCCAAGTTGAAAGCTTTTGGTTGGGAAGTGTTGCACATGGATGGACATAATATACAAAACATTATTGATACGATGTTGCATGCAAAAACGTTAACAGGTAAAGGCAAGCCAATATTTATTATGATGAAAACGGAGATGGGGCAGCCCATTGATTTTATGGTGGGTTCACATGTCAACATTGGCTGATTACTAATTTGTTATTGATGAAGTATACTGCCGGTATTTGTTTGTTGTTGCTGTTGCTTTTTTCTACAAAAGGGCAAGCGCAAAACTACGTAAAACCTAAAACCCGCATCTTGTTTTTGCTAGATGCCAGCGGCAGTATGTACGCAACAATGGATAAGGATATTCGTATTAATGTTGCAAAACGCTTACTCAGTAAAATTATTGATAGCCTTGAGCGCGCAAAGGATGTTCAAGTGGCATTACGGGTTTATGGGCACATTTCATCACCCTCTGAACGCAATTGCAAAGATACTCGCCTAGAAGTACCATTTAAACCTGGTAACCACAGGCAAATGAAAGATAAGATTAAAGATATTGTTCCGAAGGGTACAACGTTGATTGCTTATTCTCTGCAACAGGCGGCTTATGATTTTCCGAAAGAACAGGGTGTGCGTAATATCATCATTTTAATAACAGATGGTATTGAAGAATGTGATGGTGACCCATGCGCGGTAAGTGAGGCACTGCAAAGCCAAGGTGTAGTATTGCGGCCTTTTATTATTGGATTGGGCGGCACTGATGATTTTAGAAAAGCGTTTGAATGTGTTGGGAGATATTATGATGCCAATACTGAAGCTAGCTTTAATAACGTATTGAATGTGGTGATTACCCAAGCGTTAAATAGCACAACTGCTCAGGTAAACTTATTGGATATAAATTTAAACCCAGCTGAAACCAATGTGAACATGAGTTTTTATGATGAACACAGTGGGCAGTTGATTACTAACCTTATTCATACCATGAATGCGAGGGGTTTTCCTGATACCATTTTGCTTGATCCAATATACCGTTACCGCATGGTGGTGCATACTATTCCTCCTGTGGAGAAAAAAAATATTGAAATAACGGCCGGTCGGCACAATATTATTGCTGTTGATGCTGCTCAGGGAAATTTATTGCTTAAACTTACCGGTATTACAAATTACCCTGATTTGAAATGTATTGTGCGCAGCAAAGGAACTATGAACACGTTGCACCTACAAAACGTAAATACCAATGAGCGATATTTAGTGGGCAAGTATGATCTTGAGGTGTTAACCTTACCTAGGCAGTTGTTTAAAGATGTGAGCATTGATCAGAATACCACCACCACTATAGAAATGGCACAACCCGGCAGGTTATTTATATCTGCATTCAGTCAGCAATATATTGCTGATATCTATCAAATGAATAGGAATGAATTGGTATGGTTGGCAAGATTGCCCGCAGAGAATAAAACACACAATGTGATTATGCAACCGGGTAAATATAAAATCATATACCGCGCTCGAAATTCTACTAAAGCCAACCAAACTTTTGAAAGAGAGTTTATCATCAACTCAGGATTATCCACTAATTTTAATTTAAACTAACCAAACTTTCTACGCTACATGAAAACATTCGATATACAAAATGTAAAAGACACCCGCTCTGGATTTGGAGCTGGGTTAAGTGAATTAGGAAAAAGTAACCCCAATGTGGTTGCATTATGCGCTGATTTAACTGGCTCCTTAAAAATGGATGCCTTTCAAAAAGATCATCCCGACAGGTTTTTCCAGGTTGGAATTGCGGAAGCCAATATGATTGGTTTGGCTGCCGGTTTAGCTATTGGCGATAAAATACCCTTTACCGGAACATTTGCCAATTTTAGCACAGGTAGGGTTTACGATCAGATTCGTCAGAGTGTGGCGTATTCAGAAAAAAATGTAAAAATATGCGCTTCGCATGCCGGAGTTACCTTGGGCGAAGATGGTGCCACACATCAGATATTGGAAGATATCGGATTGATGAAAATGTTACCGAATATGGTAGTGATTAATCCTTGTGATTACAACCAAACCAAAGCTGCCACCATTGCCATAGCCGAACATAAAGGTCCGGTTTACTTGCGTTTTGGTCGCCCTGCTGTACCAAACTTTACCAGTGCAACCGATAAATTTGAAATAGGCAAGGCGTTGTTATTAAATGAAGGAACAGATGTAACCATTTTTGCAACCGGACATTTGGTATGGAAGGCAATAGAAGCCGGACATCAATTAGCTGCAAAAGGTATCAGTGTAGAGTTAATTAATATTCATACCATTAAGCCATTGGATGCAAAAGCTGTTCTGGAAAGTGTGAGAAAAACAAAAGCGGTAGTAACTGCCGAAGAGCACCAAATGCACGGTGGGTTGGGCGACAGCATTTGTCAATTGCTTGCTCGCGAATTACCTACTCCTGTTGAAATGGTTGCAGTAAACGATAGCTTTGGCGAAAGTGGCACTCCTGACGAGTTGATGAAGAAGTACGGTTTGGAAAGTGAACATATTGTAGCGGCCGTGGAGCGCGTAATGGCAAGAAAATAATTGATAATAATATACATATTTAAAGCCACTTCCTTGATGGAGGTGGCTTTTTTGTAGTCTTATTTACTTCAAAATATTCATCACAAACCTAAAACCACGTTCAGCGGATACTTGATTGGTAGAATCATATTTTTCTTCTACCAAATTTTGTAAATAGTGCCCGGTATCGAGCCAACTGCCGCCCTTGGTGATGCCTTTTTCTTTTACAAACTCTTCCACATTGCCAGCCATATTATAAATGCCGTAATCATTCGGATGATGAGACACAACTGGAGTAGTATAGAAGCCGACACTAGTATTATGTGGAGAGTAGCTTATATCACTGCCTGCTACTAAATATTGTTTCTGCTCATAGGTTCCATCAGTCTTTTTGGTGTCTATTTTTTTATAACCAATATTTTGCTGTTCTATAATTCTAAAATTGGCCAGCCACTGTCCACGAGTATCTTGCATGTAAGGGCCTTTCCAGGGAAACAGGGCATGTTGGTTATTGCAGGTTGCTGCAAAATACCATTGATTAACCGTAGGCAAATCAAAAGCCACTTTTTGGTACTTCCTTTTTGGGTTGCTCATGTATTTTTGGGTGAGCCATTTGCAATAATAAGCCGCTTGTTCATGGCTAACGCCAACAACGGGATAATCGGCATAGGCAGCATGGCTTAAATAATACCTCACATATGGCTCATTATAGGCATGTCTGCTTCTCCAAACCAACGTATCAGGAAGCATTTTTTTATAGGTATTCGTATCCGTTTTTTTCAAGTCGTTTAAAAAATATACGTACTC
>RDYC01000329.1 GCA_004293295.1 Bacteroidota bacterium | reverse complement strand
CTCAAATCAAATCTGTTGGAACACCCGTGAATTGCGCTCCCGTTGCAGCCGTGCAGCACAACATTTCACCCCACATGTTCAACGGTTTTAAAACAAAACAAGCATCTGATTTTCTTGAGAGCCGACAGATTCTTTTGTTCAACAATGACCTGAACATAGCCACTGCTGCACCAACCGATTCATTAAATACCTACTTCTATAAAAATGCCGATGCCGACGAAGTTATTTTCGTGCATAAAGGAGAAGGTACTCTTCGAACTTTGGTAGGAAATATAACATTCGGAAACGGCGATTATTTGGTTATTCCAAGAGGTATTATTTATCAACTGCACTTCAATTCAGATAATAACCGGTTGTTTATTATTGAGAGTTTTTCTCCCATCCGTCCGCCCAAGAGGTATATCAATACTTACGGCCAGTTGCTTGAGCACTCCCCCTATTGCGAGCGTGATATTAAACTACCCGTACTTCACAAAACTTATGATGAGCAAGGAGACTTTAAGGTGCTCATTAAAAAACAAGATTTAATTTTCCCGTATACCTTAGGTTCGCATCCTTTTGATGCTATTGGTTGGGATGGTTATTTATACCCGTTTGGCTTTAGCATCCACAATTACGAACCTATAACCGGCAGGTTACACATGCCTCCTCCAATACACCAAACTTTTGAAGGCCATAATTTTGTTATTTGCTCTTTTGTGCCAAGACTTTATGATTACCATCCTTTATCAATACCTGCACCATACAATCATAGCAACGTGGATAGTGACGAGGTGTTATATTACGTTGACGGAGATTTTATGAGCAGAAAACATGTTGAACGAGGAATGATAAGCCTACATCCAAAAGGAATTCCACATGGACCGCATCCGGGAACTGTAGAAAAATCCATTGGACAAGCGGAAACCAAAGAACTTGCCGTTATGGTTGACCCTTTCTATCCTTTACAAATTACAGAGGAAGCCATGGCTATGGAAGACCCTAATTACTACAAAACCTGGGTTGAATAAAATAGGCATCAGTGTTATTAATTGATGTGATACACAATACGAAAACTAGTTAGAAAATCACCTAAAAATATGGAAACATTAGAAATAAAAACCACCAAAGTTACAACAGACTTTTTACCATTAAATGGTACTGATTTTATTGAACTTTGGGTAGGTAATGCCAAACAGTCAGCGCACTATTACAAAACGGCTTTTGGCTTTCAAAGCTTGGCTTATGCAGGCCCGGAAACAGGGGTAAAAGATCGTGTGTCTTATGTGTTGATTCAGAATAAGATGCGGTTAATCCTAACTTCACCATTGCAAAGTAATAGCCCAATTGCAGAGCACCATCGTAAACACGGTGATGGCGTAAAATACTTAGCTTTATGGGTTGATGATGCCTACGATGCTTACGAGAAAACTACTTCTCGTGGTGGTGTAGGTACGGTAAAACCAACCACATTAAGTGATAAAGATGGAGAAGTGCGCATAAGTGGCATTAAAACCTATGGAGAGGTTGAGCATTTGTTTATCGAGCGCAAAAATTACCAAGGTGTTTTTATGCCTGGTTATCAAAAATGGGAAAGCAACTATAATCCTGAGCCAACTGGTTTGCTTTATGTTGACCATTGTGTAGGAAATGTGGGTTGGAACCAAATGAACCCTTGGGTGAAGTTTTATGAAGAGGTGATGGGATTTAAAAATATTTTGTCTTTTGATGATAAGGATATTAGCACTGAGTACTCTGCATTGATGAGTAAGGTAATGAGTAATGGTAATGGTTATGTTAAGTTTCCGATTAATGAACCGGCAGAAGGCAAGAAAAAATCACAGGTTGAAGAGTACTTAGATTTTTATGAAGGGGAAGGGGTTCAGCATATTGCCATTGCTACTAAAGATATTGTAGCTACGGTGAAACAACTTATGGCAAGAGGAGTTGACTTTTTAAAAGTTCCGGATAGCTATTATGATGATTTACTGGACCGTGTTGGACCAATAGATGAAGATATTGCTCCACTAAGAGAACTTGGCATTTTAGTTGACCGTGATGACGAAGGATACCTGCTACAACTGTTTAGCAAGCCGGTTGAAGATAGGCCAACTATGTTTTTTGAAATAATACAACGCAAGGGCGCTAAAAGCTTTGGGAAAGGGAATTTTAAAGCCCTTTTTGAAGCATTGGAAAGAGAACAGGCCAACAGGGGCAACTTGTAATTTTTTTTCAACATTTTAATTTCAGATAAAAAGGCGCGACACATTTCGCGTCTTTTTACGTTTAGTAGATATGGTAAAAGAAAATAACATTCAAAAACTTCGTGAGCAAGTAATAAACTCAGAAACACGTTTTCTGGAAGGTCCAAGGTCTCGTTGGAGGGAATTGAGATTTGTATTTAAAGTATTTGCAGAATTTATCAGGGGGTTTCAAAAATTACATTTTGCCGGGCCATGTGTAACCGTTTTTGGAAGTGCACGGTTTAATGAACAACATGAATATTACCAAAAAGCAAGAGAAATGGGGGCTGCCATAAGTAAACTGGGCTTTACTGTTTTAACTGGCGGAGGGCCCGGCATTATGGAAGCAGCTAACAGAGGTGCCTTTGAGGTTGGGGGCCAATCAATCGGGTGTAACATTGTTTTACCGCATGAGCAAAAAGAAAATCCTTACGTACAAACCTCGGTTGAGTTCAGGTACTTTTTTGTGCGAAAAACCCTGCTTATTAAGTACTCCTATGCTTTTGTAATTATGCCGGGTGGGTGGGGCACTATGGATGAGATGTTTGAAGCATTAACGCTGATTCAAACAGGCAAAATAAAGGAATTTCCTGTGGTACTTTTTGGCAAAGATTACTGGAAAAATTTAATTAATCTCACCAATGATATGGTGGAATATCAAACGGTATCTGCCAAGGAAATTAAGGAGTATTTATTAATTACTGATTCTATAGACGAGGCTGTTGCGCACATTAAAAAGCATGCCATTGAAAAGTTTAAGCTGAAAAAACACCGTGTAATGAAACCTAAAAGGTGGTTAGGTGAATGGTTTAGTTAGCTATTGGTATTCGCTCCAATACTTCCAAACTCAAATTGCATCTCGTTAAGTTTTCGATATAACCCATTATTGGCCATTAATTGTTCATGTGAACCTTGTTCCGCTACAACTCCTTTATCTATCACCACTATTTTATTGGCATTTCTGATAGTGCTTAACCGATGAGCTATTACAAAAGAGGTTCTACCCTGCATGAGGTTTTCTAATGCTTCTTGTACCAGTTGTTCACTTTCACTATCCAATGAGGAGGTGGCTTCGTCTAAAATTAAAAATGTAGGGTTCTTTAAAATGGCTCTGGCAATAGCTACACGTTGCCTTTGACCACCACTAAGCTTAATTCCTCGTTCACCAACAATGGTTTGGTATCCTTCAGGAAATTTACTGATAAACTCATGGGCATTTGCTTGCTTAGCTGCTGCAATAATTTCTTCTTCTGTTGCATGAAGGTTTCCATAGGCAATGTTTTCTTTGATGGTTCCTCCAAACAATACAATATCTTGAGGCACATATGCCATTTGCATGCGCAATTGTGAAATTGGAAAATCAGTCGCCAAACGTTCATCAAAATAAAGTGCTCCTTTATCTGGTTGGTAAAATTGTAACAGCAAAGCGGCAAGTGTGCTTTTACCGGCACCACTTGGACCCACCACGGCTATCTGTTCACCGTTATTTGCTAAGAGTGAAATACTTTTCAATACTTGTACATCCGGTCTGCTGGGGTAGCTAAAGGCTACCTCTTCAAAACGAACTTGACCATTTAATTGAAACTCCGGTTTAACTTGGTTCATTCCTAACTCAACAGACTCTCCTTGTGTTCGAAGAATTTCACGTATACTTTGAGTTGCTCCTAGTGTTTTTTGCAATTGGCTAAACATATCAGCGAAACCGGCAAATGTGCCTCCCACAAACATGCTAAAAATTACAAACATGGTTAATGAGCCCATGGTTAGTTCACCGGTTTTAATCATATTGGCACCATACCACATCACAAAGGCGATAGAGCCAAAAACACTAAATATCATGAATGAAATAAAAGCTCCCCTATAACGTGCATTGGTAATAGCCGTATCAACTACTGCGTATACACTTTTAACATAACGGCTTATTTCATAAAACTCAGCTGTGAATGATTTTACTATAGAAATACCTTGAAACGTTTCCTGAACAATGGTTCCGCTATCAGCCAATTGGTCTTGCGCTTTTCGGGCCATTTTGCGAATACGCATACCAAATATAACTGCCAATATTGCAATTACAGGAACAACAGCTAGCATAACCAGTGCAAGCTTAGCACTAATCCAAAAGATAAAACCTAAACCAATGATTAACGTAAATATTCCTCTTAAAAATTCGGCTAATGTAAATGAAATGGCATCTTGTATTTGCGATAAATCAGAAGAAATGCGGTTGCTTAATTCCCCAACTCTTTTTTCGGTGAAATAGCTCATGGGCATACTTAGTAACCTGCTGTAAACATCTTTTCGCATATCTGCTAGAGCTTTTTCGCCTACCTCAGTTAATAAATAAACACGCATAAACGAGAAAATGGTTTGAATGGTTAATTGCAGGAAAATAAGCAATAGCGTGGTATTTAAGCTCCATTGTATATCTTTTAAATTTATACCCAAAGAAGCCCCTAAACTGGTAGATTGACCTATTGTGCCAGCAGCACCAGGGGCTGCCGCATCAATCATTTTACCTAAGAATAGCGGAAACAAACTGGTTGTGAAAGCAGAAAGTGCAATAAAAACCAAACTCCCAATAAACTTGGCCCGATAAGGTTTGAGATAGGTAAATAGAACTAAGGCTTCTTTTAAAGTTTCTTTAGAAATTTTCACCTTAGGGGCTTCGTCTTTTTGTTTGCCGTTGCTATTAAAATTTCTTCCTCCGCGCGCCATTAATCTAGTTTTAAGTAATAAACTGCAAAGCAACAGTTTAAACCACATTTATAAAAATAAATCATACTATTCTCGGTAAAAGCTACTTTGCTATCGGTTTATCTCTATTCAATATAATCCTGCAAATAGCTGTATTTAGCTGTTAAACTGCCATTTGATGCTATGGTGGCTCCGCTTATTATACCTTCAGTATCATCAATAAGTAAGTAGGGTAACACATGTCTTATTAAGTGATCCCCAAATTCTTTGCTGGCATCAACCGGCAACTCACACGGGAGGTTACCAACTGATTGTATATCAACAACCTCAGGAGAAAAAGGCATGACTTCTTTCTCTAGCAGTGGGTTATATCCGTAATATGGGTTTTCAATAGTGGTGCTCCTTAATGTAGAAGGAAGTGGGCCTGGAATATCGCAAGTAATGTCGCTAATTACCTTGATATTAAAATCACTGCGCTTCATTTCTTCCTTGGTAAAAAAAGGTTCAATCCCCTCTTTCCAAAACACGGCATTAATCATTACATCTGCTACTTTGTAATAAGGGGCAAAACTACTTTTATAATCCTGAGGATGTTTGTAAAAATCTGATTTATCCCACTCACTTCCATCTTTACGTTGGTAATAATCCTCGCTGCGCAGTTGCACGTAAACAGCATGATCGTAGGTGTTTTCTAAAAATTCTTCCGGAGTTACATGGTGTATTTTAAGTTTCTTCATCATTTCAATTGCCCCATGTGCAACTCTTCCATCACCGCACAAAACAATTTTTATAGGAGGTAAAATAATCTCCCTGTATTGTGCGTACATTTCATTCATGTCAGCGCATAACGAAGCTTGTTTTAAAAAAAAAGAGGCATACTTTTTTCCCCACATGGTAAAGGCATAGTGAGCCCCAACTATACCTGCAAATCTGCCAAAGCCAATAATTCGGTTACCAGCCTCCCAAACCAATGTTTCGTAATCAATAAGGGTTATGTTTTTTTTGATAATGGCCCTTAACAACTTTCTGTTATGGGCTTGTTTCTTAATGGTATGCGAGAAAAAAAGATAGGTTTTATCCGCTACTAAATCAGCAACAGGTACTTCCTTTACTCCGAGTAAAATGTCAGCAACCGAAACATCATCAACTACTTTAATCCCTCTTTTGGCATATGCTTCATTGCTGTAACAACGGTGTTTAGAAGCCTGAACCACCACCTTGGTTCCTGGAAATTTTTGCATCACCACTTCACATTGCTCCGGTGTTAAAGGAGTTCTTAAATCAGGCGGTTGTTTACCTTCGTTAATAATAGCAATTGTTTTCATGAGCTGCAAATGTAATCATGATTATGATTCACTGAATAAATATTATGAAATATGGCTTTTAAAATACAAAAGAGCGTTAGAAAAGTTTATTTTCGCGATTAGTTATGTTGAATACAAATTTTGCAGCCGAAATGCGTTGGCGGGGCATGTTACATGATATGATGCCCGGAACT
>RDYC01000396.1 GCA_004293295.1 Bacteroidota bacterium | reverse complement strand
CAACATTTACAACAAAACGGATTTTAAAATGGAAATATTAGAAAGAATATCAGAACCAACTCCCAAATTTTGGCGCAAAGTAAGAAAAATAGCTTTAATACTTACTGGCATAGGTAGCATTATAGCAACCGCACCAATATCACTACCAGCAGGCATAATAACTATTGGCGGTTACTTAGCCACCGCAGGCGCAGTTGGTGCTTCATTATCACAATTAACTTCAACAATGAGATGAGAAAATTTATAAAAGAAAACTGGCAAATAATAGGCTTAGTAGCTGGCTTTGCCGTAGATAACACCTTTGATATACTTAAAGATAGTGGACTAACAGATACCTACCAAAACCTAATTAAAGGCTTAGGTGCGTTAATTGTTGCTTACTACTGGAATAGCCCTAACAATAAAAAACAAACTTTAAAAACATGAGCGGACTTGAAACCCTAAAATTAAGCTTAAAGGAAACAGTACAAATTGTTTTTTTTGTTTGCACCATGACAATATCATTTGGCGCTCTTAACAATAAATTAGATAGCCTTTCCGATAAGATGAGTAGTTTCCAAAGCTTTGAAAAGGAAACTAAAACCGATGACAAAGATGCTTTAAAGGAAAATCTATTATGGCGCAAATCAATAGAGGACAGACAACACGCTACAACTATACAGCTTAAACTTATTGAACAAAGGCTTGATATGATGGAAATGCACAAATTTAACCACTAAAAAAACAGTAAAAAATGAGGGTTACAAATGTACAAATTGCCGAAATTGCAAAAAACAACGACCTTACATTTGCCATTTTAAAGGCTTTTATAGCCGTTGAAAGTGGTGGACGCGGGTTTAATACCGATGGCAAAATAATTATCCAATTTGAGCCTGTATGGTTTAGACGGAGGGTTAATTTTGCGCCTAGCGGTAAATGGAGTATTAATAAGGTTGAAAACCAGCGCAAAGAGTGGGAGGCTTTTAATAGTGCCTTTGCTATTAACCCCGAAGGCGCAATGTGGGCTACAAGTTTAGGCATCGGGCAAATTATGGGCTTTCACTTTAAAACATTAGGGTATGATAGTGTTGGCGAAATGTGGGACGATGCTAAGCGTGGCGAATATCAACAGGTTTTGCAAATGGTACGTTTTATAAAATCTAAACCAGCCTTATTTAACGCCCTAAAAGCTAGGAATTGGCACAC
>RDYC01000328.1 GCA_004293295.1 Bacteroidota bacterium | reverse complement strand
CGATTTTAAGAATGTTGGATTTAATAAAATAGTTAATACAGAAAGTATTAAAATTTATCCAAATCCAAATAAAGGTTTATTTGCAATTTCATTTAACGACAGTTTTTTAAGACAAATATTTGTTTTTGATAGGTTAGGTAACTTAGTTTCAACTTTTGTTTCAGCAGAGAACACTATAAACGTAAATCTGCTTGATAAAGCTAAAGGAATCTATTTCGTTAAAGTTCTATCGGACAAAGGTGAGTTGAGTTCAAAGATTGTTGTTGAATAAACCTAGAGTGGATGAGACTTAAGAGGAACCCGTGCAGAAAAGCAAGCACATTGGACATCCCCTTATTGCCAACCCTCAAACTAAAGCTGTTGAAAGAGCTTACTTTTACCCTGCACCTAACGTAAATATTAGTATTTAAAGGCTAAGACCCTTCTTAAAATTAGCAACAGCGAATCAACATTTTTATACGCAGCAACAAAATTTATTCTCGTTAAGGCGACTTTTCTCAAAGTTCTTTAATATTTATAGGTGACACTAGACAGAATACTATACGCATAACATCAGTAACCGTTGCACCACTTAAATCAACACTGCTAAAAGCTGCCTTTTAAGCAAAAAGGCAAGTGTTTAGAGGTAATTTCTACAACCTTCACCATATTGCTTAAATTACCTATTTTTGAGTTGCAAAACGTAGTTTTAAGATAACTTGTCCCGCAATGCGGGAGACTGACGTTAGCGGCCATTGCAGAGTGGCTCCAATCCGACAATAGAAAACAAAATATCAAAGACTATTTGAACAATGAAGATATATTTCTCACCAATGCCACTATTTACTTTCCTGACAATACTACTTTTGGGGACTGCCTGCAACACACCTGTTAAAAAAGATTTACCAAAAGAAAAGGAACTTCCAACAGGTTTTAAAAACTTTGGGAATTGCAGTATTTCGCGTTTTATGCAGGACAAATCAGGTAACCTTTGGTTTGGAACCACAAATAATGGACTTTATAAGTATGACGGTAAATCTTTTAAACAAGTTACAATAAACGATGGGCTAGATTGTAATAAAATTTATTGCATTTTGGAAGATAAAGATGGTAAAATTTGGGTGGGCACTGAAGTGGGACTTTGTCTTTACGATGGAAAGACATTTTCCAAAATTCAGATTCCATTACCAAAAAATCTGCCACCTAATAAGAACCCTTACTATCAAACCCATTGGGTTTACAATATGCTACAGGCAAAAAATGGAAAACTATGGTTTGTAACGATTGATGGTGTCTACATTTACGATGGCAAATCTTTTACACATTTTCCAATGAATATAGCCGCAAATGGCTTTTTGACCAGTAATGATAAGGTGGAACGAATTTTAGAAGACAACGCAGGTAACATTTGGTTTGGAGGAAGAACCAATGAAGGTGTGTTTCGTTACGATGGAAAATCTATAACCAACCTCAAACCAATGGATTTATTTCAAAATGGGCCAAAGCCTAAAGCTCATAATTGGGGGTGGCCTCAATTGCAAGACAAAAACGGAAATATCTGGTTCAGTAATTGGGGTGGAGCCTATCGCTATGATGGAAATACATTTGCAAGTTTTACAACAAAAGATGGTTTACCAAACGAAGTCACCCGAATTATAGAAGACAATAAGGGGAATCTTTGGTTTGGTACCAGTGATGGTCTCAGACGTTACGATGGCAAAACTTTCACCTATTTTAAAGATGGGCTAATCAATTCGTGGATTTGGGAAATTTTGGAAGATAAAAACGGAAATCTTTGGGTGGGGACTAGAGAATCTGGTCTATACTTTTTCGATGGAAAAACATTTATTAATTATACTGAATATAAGCATTAGCTTGGAACAGAATAACAAAAAAAGCAACGAACCGCTAACACACGTTACCGTTACACCACTTAAATCAAAAAAGACTAAAAGCTGTTTTTAAGCAATAAGGCAAGTGTTTAGAGGTAATTTTACACCCTTCACTATATGGCTTAAATAACCTATTTTTGAGCTACAAAACGTAGTTTTAAAAAGACTGACGTTATGGGCTAGCTTAAAATGACGACAATGAGAAACTATATATTGACAATTTTGGCTTTTTTCTGCTCGCTGACACTTTTTGCTGAGAACAAACTTGCCATTATCAACGACCCAGACGGTTTTACTTATGTTCGTAACGGACAGGGTAAAGACTTTAAAGTGGTTGACACACTTTTCACAGAAGACTTCTTTTATTTCCAATTTGTAGACAATTCAGAATGGGCGAAAGTGACAGCTTGGAAAGGTAGACAAGTGGAAGGTTTTGTTCATAAAAGTAGAATTAAAGAAGTTGAAAAACTTAACAGTAAAAAACAAAAAGAACTCATTTTAAAAACACTTAACAGACAAAGGATTTTAGCCTCCAATTTTCAGAATGCTTGGAAATCAAAAGACAGTCTTGCTCGCAGAAAAACTGCTCGAGAACTAGAATTTCACAGCGACACTAAGTATGACCCAATACTGAACATTTTACCTAAATACTTTTGCATGACAAGTGACACTGAAGTTCTACAACTTTTCTTTGCGACAATGTGGGCAGACAAAGGTTCAGCGAACGAGATGCCTTCTTTTTCTATTGGCGACTGTTTTATATGCAATCCCAACTTGGTTATTGAACAAGCAACTAAAATTAAAAGCATCGAGCAGAGAAAAAGTATTTTCGATAACATTGAATGGGGACTCTTAAACCATTTTGACGTTGAGGAAAATGGGAAATCGGACAACAAGGAATTTAATAAATTGAAAGCACAACTTGACAATGAGAGAAAGAAAGCCAGCCCTTAACGGCACCTACAAGAAATTGGTGGTTCAGCGGTTAAATCAAGCTTTGTACTTCTATCAAAGTTTCTGCTTCGTTGACTGTAAAGAGCTTCGAAATCGCCACCTTCGGGTAGGTGCTGCTAGCGGTAAGGCTATGACGACACAACCGACAGTAAAATATGAACAATAAAACAGCATTAGGACTTGCGACATTGACGGTAATCTTAAACGGATTCATTGGACATTTTTTTGCTCCAAATAGTATTATGCTGACACCAATTGTTTTGACATTCACGACCTCACTTGTTTGCTTCGGGACCAAAGATATCAAAATCATTTCTATAAGTGCGTTGACATATTTGTTCGTAGGCTTTAACGATATTTTAATTAAGCTTTATTCAGGTGGTAGACACGACAAAGAAGGACTTGGTTGGATTCTTTTACTTCTGTTCATTGGACTAATACCGGCTTTTGGAATTTTATTGACCACTATTATTAGGAATAAACAAGAAATATTGACAAACAAAGTAATTGCTGTTGTAATATTCGTAGGACTTATCGCAGGACACTTGCTACTCTTTAGCAACTTAGGACTTGGACGATATTATTGGTATGAATGGAATGGTTAAGAAATCTTATGAAATTGACGAAAAAAAATAAATTATTCCAATCACTTGGAGCAGTAATATTGGGATGGGTTTTAAACGCATTTGCTTGGACGACTAAGTTAGGACACCCAATAAGCACTATTTGCCTATTACTTGGCTTAGGACTATTTTTCGGTGGACTAATACTTCTAATTCTAACTTTAATAAAAGGAAAATAAAATGACAGAAAACTTTCAAGAGCATACTCCCAAGTCACAGACCGCAGGTCTGCGACAGCCTATTAAGCACACCAGCTAAACAGGCGTTTTACTACCTGACGAGGCAAGTGATGGTATATGGAAGTTTAATATTTCGCAACTATATTTGTGTCCGAGGTGATATCTTGTTTTAGCTGTCAAAACTGTTATGCGTTACTCATGAGAAAAATCCTTACATCTTTATTTATACTGACAACAATAACTTTACATGCTTGTACTTGCAGCATTGCGGGTATTAAGAAAAGCTATACATACTCGAGTGCGGTTTTTTATGGAAAATATTTAAGTACTGATACAGTCAAAGGTTTTAATGATATATCCAGGAGACCTTTTGTAGTTGACAACTTTGAAGTTTCTAAGTTCTACCGTGGCGTTGACAGTTTAACATTTCAACATTCCATAAGTAAAAGAAAATCGTATATTATTTCTTTAATTAATAACTCCCAAGACGGTTGTGGAATATCCTTTGAAAAGGAAAAAATGTATTTAGTCTATGCCTACCGAGACTTTTATGGTGGCCATTTAACTACCGATGGATGCACAAGAACAAGACAAATTCTTAGCGGCAATTTTATTGCTTCTTTCCCCTCTGATCCAGACAAAGGGAAAGACGAGGACTTTGAATTAAATAGTTTAATTCGTATTGGTGAAATCGAGAAACTACTACCCGACTATGACAACGCTATTAATCTTCAGAATGAATTTCTTAAATCACAACTAGTAGAAGTAAATACAAAACTCCATTCAAGAACAATGTTACTTTATGGGATTACAACAGCCAGCATATTAATTGTAATACTCTTACTTTATAGGCTTAGGCTGCAAAAGAAAGCAAACAATGCATAGTAAGTTTTTGGCAAAAAGCATATTTAGTGCTGGCCGAAAATTCAGTTCTCCGAATGAATATTTCTTATAAAAGACCCACCCAACCCCGATTTTTTTTTAACATCGCTTAAAAATACCTTATTTTGGAGTTGCTAAACTTGCTTTTTAAACAAACGGCAGTTGTTGGCAAGTGCAACAACAGGTAATAACATCAAACAATGCAAGACATCTTATTTGACTTTATATCAAAATATATTTCGCTTACAGAAGAGGAGAAGAACGCAATACTGTCGTTAGACATATTTCGTACAGTAAACAAAGGAACAGTTCTTCTCGAAAAAGGACAACAATCACCAAATAGCTACTTTGTTTTAAAAGGCTGTATTCGTGTTTATTACATTATAGATGGTGAAGAAAAAACAACCGCTTTCTACACCGAAATGGAAGGCATAACACCACATTGTGTTGTAAACAAAACGCCTTCTGATTATTACATAAGTTGTACTGAAGACAGTATTCTGTTGGTTTCAGATGCTGATATGGGAATAGAAATGAATACTAAATTTCCAAAGTTTGAAATCATGTGCAGGATGTTGTCGGAAGAATTGTTAGCCAAACAACAAACAGCTTTTGACGAGTTTAAAACTTCTTCACCTGAGCAACGGTACTTAAGCTTATTACAAAATAGGCCGGATCTTATTCAACGTGTACCACAACACCAATTAGCGAGTTTTTTAGGCATCAAACCGCAATCACTAAGCAGGCTAAGGGCACGAATTGCAGAAAAAAGCAGGGGGTAACTTTCTTTTTTAACTTAAGTGAACGGGTTAACACGTCCGGCCAATTTACTTTTGCCGCGTGATTTAACATGAAAAAAAGATGCAAAAGAAAGTTTTATGGGTTGGATTGGTTTTGGTTTTAATAAGCAATTTGCAGGTAAATGCACAGTATGGTAAAACTGACAGCACGTACAAAAAGTGGTTCGTTGGCACTTCCCTATTTGTTATTATGGGCAATTTTGACACAAAAAACCCACCCAACTTTGTACAATTAGATTTCGGTTATCGGATTACCGGAAAAGATGTAATCAGGATATCTCCAAAAACATGGAGATATGCTTGGCCCAATGGTATTCATCCATTTCTGAACAATGCCTATTATAAGCCTGAAGAAAAATTCCCGGGTTATGTGCGCGAATTTGGCGCAACTCTCTCATACCAACGATTTGCATGGAAGGGATGGTATGCGCAGTTGGATGTAATGCCTACCTATCAGGTATTTGTGAACGATAACGGAAAAAAGATTGATCATGGTTTTCAGATTTTTAATTCATACCGTGTTGGTTATCACATCAAACTCTTTAAGGATAAATTTTTCTTTCAACCATCCATATGTATGACCCATCGTGCTTATCACACCAAGTTACCTGATGGTTTTAAACAATTGGATGATAAATGGTCTAAATTCATCTTTCCGGAACCCGGACTTAATGTTGGATTTAACTTTTAGTAAAATATAGAGATACCAAAACCTATAAATTATGAATACACAAAATGCCTTGGAGGACAAGAAAATTAATGTAAAGCTACAACTTGCCTTTCTCTGGACGAGTTTCTTCTTTCTCTACACTTATTTAGATTATTTCCACTTATATATGCCGGGCTCACTGCAAAGTATATTGGCTGGAAAGGTGTTTGTTTTTGAAATTACACAAACATTTCTTTTAACCGTAGTTATTGCTTTAACGATTCCGATATTGATGATTTTTCTCTCTGCTGCACTACCTGCTAGAGTAAATCGTTTAACAAACATCATCGTGGCTATGGTTCATATTCCATATGTATTGTTTAATTTGGCCGGAGAAGCTTGGATGCATATGGTGTTTGGCGCTGCCGTGGAAGTCGTTTTGCTGTGTTTAATTATCCGGTATG
>RDYC01000395.1 GCA_004293295.1 Bacteroidota bacterium | reverse complement strand
AATATATTGATAAAATCTTTTTCTATACCTCTTGCTTTTTTTGGCTTTTGATATGTCCTCAATAATACTTCTATATCTTTTTGAAGGCTATTTTGCAGGGCCTTTATCTTCTGAACAATAAGTTCTTCCGAAATTTTACTTGCCACATCTTTAAGTGGAATATGTCCGGTTACCAAACCCACTTTCATTTTTTCGGCCACCAACATCATCATATAATTATTGGTTCCATCAATTTGAGCAAGATATTCTGTATGGCCTTTAAATGGCAGCAGGCTTGAGTTTACATTATGTTTATTTAAAGGGGCTGTTACTAGGGCGTGTATTTTTCCCTCTTTCACATCTTTAGCAGCCATCTCAAGGCTTTTTAAGGCATATTTCCCCCCAATTTCATTATCATCCCCCGGTTTAATTTCAACATCTTCTTCCCAGCAAACCAATAAATTTGGACGTTTGGTGTGAATTTGGTCGAGTGATTTAATAAGGTGTAAGTTAAAGTCAACCAAGCCTATGGCCTTTTTCCAGTATGAGATAAGTTTGGGTGAGCCATACACAACAGGTATACAAAAGTCAAGTATGCGTTGGTCAGCTAAGGCTTTAATTACAATTTCTGGTCCAATACCATTGATATCTCCAACTGTTATTCCTATTATAGGTAATTTATTCATAAAATGATGCGATTAAAGGCTTTGGATTTATTCAGTAATATTCTTTAAAAAATTAAACATTAGTCGAACACCTACACCGGTGCCGTTTTTAGGTCGGTACCCATCCACAGCATTACTCCACGCAGGGCCGGCAATATCAAAATGCATCCAAGGGTAATCGGTAAACTTCTCTAGAAACTTGCCCGCTGTGATTGCTCCGGCAACAGGGCCGCCTATATTTTTCATATCAGCAATATCACTTTTCAATAGTTTGGCATAATCATCCCAAAATGGAAATTCAACCAATCGCTCGTGCACGGCATTGCCACTTATTTTTAAGTTCAATTTAGTGGCCTCATCAGCATTTCCCATGCAAACAATTCCATAAGTTCCTATGGCAGCAGCGGCAGCCCCTGTAAGCGTAGCAAAATCAAGAACAAGTTCTGGGTTGTATTTTTTTGCAAAAGATAAAGCATCAGCAAGAATCATTCTTCCTTCTGCATCAGCGTTTAACATTTCTACTGTTTGTCCATCATACATGCGTATTAC
>RDYC01000327.1 GCA_004293295.1 Bacteroidota bacterium | reverse complement strand
CCATTCAATCCTATTAATTCAAGGGTAGCTATGCTTTCAGCCGCTGCATGAATGTTAATGATTGGATTATCATTTACATAATGTAAGGCTATTTCTCCATCCAATTGCTCTGTTGAGCCTACTTTTTGGATGGGGCTATAAGTATATTTTCCATCAAAGTCAGTTTGCTTTAAGCGGTAGTAACTGATGCCCTCAAAAGGATTATTATCCGTAAAATGATAGTGTGAGTTGGTACTTGAATTTCCCCTTCCTTTTATTGTTCCAACGTCTTCAAAATCTTCTCCATCAACACTGCGTTCTATGGTAAAATAATCATTGTTTATTTCTGAGGCTGTTTCCCAAGTGCAATTCACTTTTTTATGAGCCAATACTGCATTAAAGGCAATAAGTTTTACTGGCAACATACCGCTTGATGTAAGCTTTACGATAAAAGCGTCCCAACCACCTCCTTTAATTGTCTGGTGAACACCATTCGTTGCTATAGCATTACTTGAAAAAGTTGATCCTGTTACCATAATATCCCCACTAGCATCAGTTGTTATTCCATTCCCGGCATCTAAGGTACCCCCTCCATAATAAGTAGCCCATTGCCTTACTCCACTGCTATTAAACTTAACTATAAATGCGTCACTATTTCCCCCAAAAATTGCTTGGTGTGCGCTAGGTGTTGTTATTGCATTTGTTGAAGACGTCACTCCTGTTATGATAATATTTCCATTGGCATCTGTTGTTATTCCATTTCCCCAATCTGCATTACTTCCTCCATAATAAGTAGCCCATAACCTTACTCCGTTGGTATTAAACTTGGCAATAAAAGCGTCACCCTCAAATGAAGGACCTCCTCCATACGTTGTTTGGTGTGTTCCTACAGTTGCTATTCCAGTTATTGAAAAAGTCTCTCCCAATATTATAATGTTTCCACCAGCATCTATTGCAATTCCATCTCCGCTATCATTGTTAGCCCCTCCATAATAAGTACCCCATAACCTGACTCCATTACTATTAAACTTAACTACAAATGCATCTTTATTTCCTGCGTGAATTGTTTGATGCGCACCAGTTGTTGCTATTGCATTTGTTGAAGTAGTATAGCCTGACACGATAATATTTCCATTGCTATCTGATGCAATTCCGTATCCATAATCGTCACCATTTCCTCCATAGTAAGTAGCCCACTGTCGCACCCCATTGGTATTAAACTTGGCTATAAAGGCATCAGTCCCAGCATTACTATAGGCAACTTGATGAGCCCCAATTGTTGCTATTGCATTTATTGAACCAGTAACCCCTGTTATGATAATATTTCCACCGCTATCGGTTGTTATACCTTCTCCTTTATCGTTCACATTCGATCCATAGTAAGTAGCCCATTGCCTAACTCCATTGCTATCAAACTTAGCAATAAATGCATCATGACTAGCACCGCCACCAAATATTGTTTGGTGTGCTGTCGATGTTACTATAGAATAAATTGATTTTGTACTTCCTGTGACTAAAATGGCACCACTTGTATCTATTGTTATCCCGTTTCCAAAATCATCACCACCCCCTCCATAATAAGTACCCCATTGCCTGACACCATTTGTATTAAACTTGGCAATAAAAACATCATAAGTACCCCCACCATGAATGATTTGGTGTGTCCCGTTTGTTGCTATTGCGCCTGTTGAAAACGTATATCCAGTTATAAAAACATTCCCACCTACATCGATTGCTACACCCGTGCTGAAATCGTCATCATTCCCTCCATAATAAGTAGCCCAATTGGTAGGGTCTATTACCAATGTTTGGTTGTGGTTATAGTCCTCGGCATTAATACCAAATACATTGTTGGCAAGTGATATAAAAGAAGCCTTAATGGTGCTGTGGGAATTGTCCTTATTAATGACGTAACTCAACGGAATATTTTCCTCTAGGTTTCCATAAGCAGTTTGTATTAAAATATTACCTTCTTTTGTTAAACTGGTGCGGTTTGCTCCGACAAATTCCAATTGAATGTCGGCTAAATTGGCATGGGGTTTTACAATAAAATTGTATTTGAATTTCCCTTTATTGGCGGCATCATTCAATACAAATTCAATATCAATATTGGGGTACACATTTTCATAAACTACCTTTTGAAAATGTTGCACATGGGTAATCCCTTCTTCTGGGGTTGCAGTAGTGTAATAGTTGATGTAATCGTTTGCAGGTTCATATGGTTTTAGCACCGCATTTTTGTTACCACCTTTAAAGTTAATATCAACCCGGTGTATTTGGTAGGTGATGTCGAATGAATCGGCTTGTGAAGCAAACTTACTTATCGGGATAATATCTATAACAGCTTTAGGTGTTTTCACCATGTTCATTACCTCATAACTAAAACCATCTTGCCGCAACTGCACGTGCAATCCGTTGCCGTTGTACAAATACAATACCTGCGGGTTTGGTTTGTTGTTTTGGTCAATGATCTGGCCCTTGTTTTCGATAAAGCCGTATTGTGCAGAAATGGGTTTACTAATGTTGCTGGCGGAGGTACTGAAAATAGCTATCAGTATAAAAAACACTAATGGAATATACTTTTTCATTGGATTATAATTAGGCCAAATATATTACATTAAAAAAATTATCCCAACTACTAGCAATGAACTGCCAATACAATTGTTGCCAAAAAGGCGAAGTTTAACCGTTTAGTAATGACTACCCCCAACAAAAAACGCCCAAAATCGGGCATTTTTTGTTATGAATTTAACGTATCGGGATTACCTTCTGTTTTTCTCTATCAACTTATACAACTCATCCAATTTTGGTGAAAGGATGATTTCTGTCCTGCGGTTTTTGGCTCGACCTTCGGCAGTTTCGTTGGTGGCCTTAGGATAAAACTCCGCACGTCCGGCAGCTTCCAAACGCTTAGGATTTACGTTGTGCTCATTGCTTAACAAGCGAACAATGCTCAAAGCCCTGTCGGCACTCAATGCCCAGTTGTCTTCGTATTTGGCCGTTTTAATTGGAATATTATCGGTGTGGCCTTCAATCAACACATCAATATCCGGGTTTTTATTTAACACATCAGCCAAGGTTCTGATGGCATCAAGCCCCTTTTCTTCTATGGCTGCACTACCTGACTTAAACAACAGTTTATCACTCAATGACACATACACTTTGCCATTTTTCATTTCTACACTAATTTCATCCGATTTAAAGGCCAGTAAAGCTCTTTTAACCGTCTCATTTAAGGCATTTAATAGGGAATCTTGTTTATTGATGATGCCCTGCAATTCTGCCAATCTTTTCTCACGTGCTTCCAACTCTTCTGCTTTAATTTTAAGCGCGCTGTTAAACCGTTCGGCATCGCTTAAGCTTTTTTTAGCAAGCTCATTGTATTTGGCATTTAGCTCCGCATACTGGCTCTTTAAATCGTTGTTTCTTGCTGTGCAATCATTGTATTTAGCTGTTAATGCGTTATACAACGAATCCAAGTAACGGTAATCTTTACCGCGTTGTGTGGTGTCTTTATTAAAAGCTACGGTTAAGTCGTTTAGAGAATCTCGTTGATTTAACGATTTTTTTAGTCGTTTCGACAGGAAAAAATTGTATGATTTTTCTTTAAACGTCTTAGGTTCATCAATAACAGACTTAGGTTCTAGCTGACCAAATGCCAGTTTGCTAAAACCCAGTGCCAACAACACCAAAGAAGTAAGAATAATATGTCTCATGATATTACAGAATTAATCTTGGCAAAGTTGGTGCTTTATTCAAGGTAATAATAATGGAGTTATTCAGAGAAACAGCCTATTGTATAGGTTTGTGTACAGGAATGAGGGCATAAAAAAAGCAGGCTGGTTTAGCCTGCTTTTATGTAAGAAGTATTATAATTTAAGAAGCTTTTTTCCTATCTAAATCAATTACAATTGGAGTAGCAATACCTATAGATGAATAAGTACCAGCCACAATACCCACTAGCAATGCAAAGTTAAATCCTTGAATAACCTCTCCTGCAAAGAAAAACAATACCAATGTTACCATAAATACCGTTAACGAGGTGATGATTGTTCTGTTTAAGGTGCTATTTAACGCATTATTGATTACTATAGACTGATTTTCTGTTTTATGGTTTTCAGTGTACTCACGAATACGGTCAAATACAACCACCGTATCGTTGATAGAGAAACCGATAATGGTAAGTACGGCTGCAATAAAGTTTTGATCAACCTCCATTGGGAAAGGTAAAATACCATCCAAAATAGAATAGAAACTCATCATAACTAAAACGTCATGCGCTAGGGAAACAATTGCTCCAACAGCATATTGCCATTTGCGGAACCTAACGAGGATATACAAACCAATACCAAACAATGCTATGATGGTTGCCCATAAAGAAGCCACTTTAATATCGTTTGCTACGGTTGGACCTACTTTTGCTGAACTCAAAATTTCACTTTTAGCCCCTAATGAAGCGAGGCCTTCATTTAACTTGGCTTCAACCAATTCACTAGTATTCTCATTGGTTTCGTTAATTAAATAGGTGGTGGTTATTTTAAATTTGGTATCAGCCCCATAAGTTTTCACTTCTGGTGCTCCACCAAAAGGCGTGGTTAACTTTTCTCTGATTTCTGTTTGGCTCATTGATTTGTCAAAAGCCACCACATAAGTCCATCCACCTTTAAAATCAACTCCCAAAGTAAACCCTTTGGTAAACATAGAAATGATACCGGCTGTAATAATAATGATAGAAACTGCGTAGTATTTTTTACGGTTACCAACAAACTCAAAATTCAAATTGGTAAACCACTTTTTAGTCATTTCAGTGGTGTATTTAATTGTTTTCCCTTTATCCAGTTGCCACTCGGTTATTACCCTTGCCAAAAGAACCGCAGTAAACATACTGCAAAGAATACCAATGATTAAAGTTATTGCAAACCCTTGAACTGGACCAGTTCCAAAGGCATATAATACAAAACCCGCCAATAGGGTGGTTAAGTTTGAGTCAATAATGGAAGAATTTGCATGGGCGTACCCATCAGCTACTGCATTTTTAAGACTTCTCGCGTTGTGCAATAACTCTTCCTTGATGCGCTCGTTAATCAATACGTTGGCATCAACAGCCATACCAATGGTTAGTACGATACCGGCAATACCCGGCAAGGTTAACGCAGCACCTAATGATGCCAACACGCCCATGATAAAGAACACGTTGAGCAATACGGCAATATCAGCAATGTAACCACTGTTATTATAGTAAACCACCATAAAAATAAGGATTACAATGGTAGCAACCACCATGCTTAATAATCCTTGGCTAATACTTTCAGCACCTAAAGTTGGACCAACAACGGCTTCTTCAACTATTCGGGTTGGAGCCGGTAACTTACCTGCTTTTAAAATATTGGCCAAATCGCCTGCCTCTTCGCTGGTAAAGTTACCGCTAATAGAAGAACGACCGTTTGGAATTTCATTTTGTACGTTAGGTGAAGAGTAAACCAAATCATCCAATACAATGGCAATTGAACGTCCAATGTTTGCTTTGGTCATGCTTTTCCAAATTTGAGCACCCTGTCCATTCATGGTCATGCTTACTTCAATATCACCAGTTTGTCCAACATCTCTTCTTGCATCAATTACTTTATCACCTTCAAGCTGAGAGCCACCATTCATGCTTGTTTTAATGGCATGCAACATCACTACATCATTATTATCTCCAACCGGTTTGCTTTCCCATAAAAATTTAATATTGCTTGGCAAAATACCCATTGTTTTTGCACGACTTAATAATGCATTTACCTTGGTAGTATCTCTAATTGCCGACATTCCACAAATTGATCCCTTTTCAGCCAACATGCCTTTTTCATCCGCATTCGGACGTAGTACGGCAAATAATGGGTTCTCCTTGGTGAAGTCTTCTATCTTTTTTTGTGTTGAATCTTTTGCTGCGGTTGCGCTGGTATCCTTTTTAGTTCCTGAACCGGCTATACCAGCAAGTGCGCTACTTTTAGTTGCAGTATCAACTGTGTTGCTGCTGCTTGAATCGCCAGTGGTTTTATTGCTTGCGTTTGCTTTTGCAATAGCAGTGTTGATATCTGAAAGGTATTTAAAAGACTCTTGGGTTGTAAACGTTTCATAAAACTCCAATTTTGCACTTCCTTGTAATAGTTTTCTTACCCTGGCCGGATTGTCAACGCCTGGCAATTCTACCAAAATTCTGCCACTACCTTCTAACTTCTGGATATTAGGTTGGGTTACCCCAAATTTATCAATACGAGCGCGAAGGATTTGGAAGGAACGATCAATGGCTTGATTAGATTCTTCACGAATGTACTTAATCACTTCCTGGTTGTCGGAAGTAGGCTTAACACGATCCTTATTGGTTTGGTTGGCAAATATTGCTGCTAATTTTCCTTCAGGGGCAATCTCAGCATAGCTTTCACCAAATAATGTAACATAATCTTTTTGGCTTGTTTTTATTTTTTCATTGGT
>RDYC01000326.1 GCA_004293295.1 Bacteroidota bacterium | reverse complement strand
GTGCTGCCCTTGGCAACTTGGGTGGTTTATTTATTGGATCATTTGGTGGATATTAGGCGCAACCCCATCACGAAAGTGGGCAGTGCGCACCATTATATCCGGCAACATCAACCATTTGTGTATGGCCTCATAGGTCTGCTTATTACGGGCATGGGGTATATTGTTTGGATTGATTTTTATAGGCCGCTTTTTATTTGTGGTGCGGTTATGGTAGTGTTTGCTTTACTCCATTTGTGGTTGGCAAAAATCAACCCTAAAAGGAGAAGTTTTTTCAATAACAAGGAGTTCGGGGTGGCGTTTGTTTATGCCACTTCGTTGTTTATTTATCCGTTATATGTGTTATTTGGTTCTGGCTTGTTTGATGTGTTGTGTTACTATTATTTATTGTTGCTGTTGTTGGCATACCAAAACCTGTTGTTGTGTTCGCTAATAGAATATCAAGATGATGTGCGCCTAAAAAACACCAGTTTAATCAGGGCAGTAGGTAAACCTACCGGCAAGTTTATTTTTATTGGGGTAAGTCTGGGGGCGTTTTCGTTCTTGGCCTTGCTGTTGTTTCGGGTATCGGTTTTTCCTCATTTGTTAACTGGTTTATACTTTTTAATTTTAGCGGGTAATATGCTCATTTATTTATGGAACGAACAATTGCAGCAAGAAGTGTTGTACAGGAAACTAGCAGATTTACTTTTTTGGCTGCCTGGTTTATGTTTGATTTTTTGAGCTTATTGTGTTGATTTGCGGTAAACTATATTTTAAAAAGATAATTATGAAAAAAATCTTGTTGTTATGCGCCATCACCTTGATAGCGATGGGTGGGGTTGAGGCCAAAAAACCAAAGAAACCAAAATTGGCTGACGGATTATATGTAGAGATGCAAACAACCCGCGGTACCATTTTAATTAAATTGGCCATGGATAGTGTGCCGCTAACGGTAGCTAATTTTGTGGGATTGGCAGAGGGCAAAATTAAAAACAATGCCAAAAAAGAGGGCGTACCGTATTTTGACAGCTTATCTTTTCATCGGGTAATTGCCAATTTTATGATACAGGGAGGCGACCCGGAAGGAACAGGGCGTGGCGGACCCGGCTACAGTTTTAAGGATGAGTTTGTGCCACAATACAAATTTACCGGCCCCGGTATTTTAGCCATGGCCAATGCCGGACCGGGCACCAATGGCAGCCAGTTTTTTATTACCCACGTGGCTACGCCATGGTTGGATAATCGCCACACCATTTTTGGGTTTGTGGTTACCGGGCAAGATGTGGTGAATGCTGTGCAGCAAGGTGACTACATGACTAAGCTAAAAATTATTAGAAAGGGTAAAGCTGCTAAGAAGTTTGATGCTGCTAAAGTATTTGAGGAGTTAAAAAATAAGTAATCGAGATTGATAAGTCATAAGCACAGAAGGCGGCAACGAAGTTGCCGCCTTCTGTGCTTATGGGGTTTGTAGGCATGTGCTAAAACCTTAACATCAACTTGCCATTGATAATTAGCATCTGGTTTATCGGCTTATAGGTAGCCACCAATATTGGAGGTGGGTTATCAATTCCATTGCCCCTTAATTTAGCATCTTCAAAGGGGTAAAAAGTGTAAGCGGTTTTAATACCTACACCTATGTTTTTTATGAAAAAGTAATTGGCATCTATATCAAATGAACCGCCAATGGAGTTATAAACCAAAGATGCAAATACGGGTTCGGGCCACGTGTTTTGTCTAAAACCAAAAACAACAGATTCACCCCCATCATAACGATAAGATAATCCAACATGTCCAATAAGTTGAAGTTTACATTTAGTGAAAATATAACCGTACCCTAAATCAGCTGACCTAAAATAATGTTGATTCACTTTACCTACAATAAAGGGTAACATATCCGAACCAAATTGGCGGTAACCAATGCGTATAACGTGGCGTTTTTTAATTATTCGAGAGTAACCATAATACCTGTTCAAAGAGAGAATATTATCAATACCTAAACCAGTAAATCCTTTATTGTAAAAGAAGTTAATCACTGTCGGCCCTGTTTCAAATTGATTTTTACCCCCAAATATTTTGTTTGAAAGACTTTGAGCATTGCTCACACAAGCCCAGCTAACCATGAAGTATATTACAATAGATTTCATGATGTCAATAAGACTTAATAGGCTGTTTTCTGGCAATAATTACCAAGTGTGTATCGGTAACCTCGCTTGTTTTGTGATAGGCTATTTTTTCTACTGCTAGTACTTCAAATTGGTTGTTTTCCAATTGTTGCCGCAAAGCTGTTTCCTGATGATAATAAACATACATCTTAAACTCAGGATTACTGCCCGTTTCATAACCGGAACGGCTACTATCTCCTTCAATGGCACTTAAATAAAGCATGCCATTTTCATGCAGCAAATTAGCACAATCCTTAAACAGTTTGGCGGCATCTGTCTGCGATAAATAGGGTAGGCAAAAACCAATCACAATGCCATCAAACTTACCTTGTAACACGTGCAAGTTTCTTGCGTCTAGCTGTTGGGTTTCAATAGTTGGGTTGTTGCGTTTGGCCAAGGCCAACATATCCGGTGCAACGTCAGTGGCTAATAGTTGGTAATCGGGTCTGTGTTGCAATAAATAATTGGTAATGTTTCCCGGTCCACAACCAATTTCTAAAATACGTGCAGTTGTATTGGGCACCAACTTGCAAAACGCCTCGTAGGTATGGTTGTACAAATCAAGTTCCATAAACTTATTTTCATAAGCAGCAGCAGCTTTGTTCCAGGCGTTAAAAGTGATGTCGTAGCTGTCCATGTTGATACAATATAAATTGGTGTTTTGTTCGCACTTGATTACACAAGCTTACTAAAAGGATAAGTTTAGCCAATATCTACTTTTTAGTTAAACCAGACCATTCATGTTCAATATTTGTCATTAGCAGGGCATTATCAAAACGTACTGATCCTTTTGGGAAAATTTGTTCGTTTTCAAAAAAGCTAGAGTTTACGGTTGACACTTGCAATGGTTTTACCTCCCATTTATAGGTGCTTAATTTCAGTCCATCAAATCCAGTTTTGTTTGGAGAATAGCCTACAGCGCCTTGCTCAAAAAAACCGGATACTTCTTCTATGCTATCAAATATAGATTCAGAATGAAGTGAATCAACCTCTTTGGCATCAATCTTAATATAGGTATTATCGGAGCTAACAAAGCTGACATGGTAATGGCCCAACTCTTCTCGTATATTAAAATTGGCCAAATGGTGTTTCCCTGGGAAAAACCTTCCTCCCAGCAGTGCATTCAGTTTTGACGAGGTATCTCTCCGCGGAATATAAACACCTTCTTTTTTTAAGCCGTTTTCATCCCATTCTACTGCAATGCGGTGTGCACCATTTTCTGAAGAAGTACCCAGAAATGCAGGAATTCCCTTAGGCTTAATTTCTTTTAACCGAATTAGACAAATACCTACTATGGCTTTACCTTTATATACTTTTGGCGAAAAAGGAGCTGGTATAATCTTAGCCACCACTTCAGGATCAGCAGTGAAATTAATCAGTATTCTCCTGTCAATAAATCCGTGTATGGTTGGTATTTTCATTTGGTTAGTTTTAGCAGTTGTTTTAAGAGAACTGATTTATTCTCTAACAAAACTAATTCCTTTTTTCATTAATATTATTGATTACTATCATTCTCTGATAAAAGAAAATGCATTTATCTTAACGCAATATGTAGCTATTTTACAATTGGTTAAAGAGCGGCCAGCAACGTTACAACTCCTCATACTTTTTTCTTCTTACCGCCATGGCCCGTTGGTCAAATGTTTGTGGCTGTTCCAACGCATTTAGCAATACCTTAAACCGCTCTGTTAATTCAGGAGTATGCGGTATGCGTTTAAGTGTCTTCATATCTATATGCACAAATCGCGTCCACAGTAATGCCTTTAAGTGTGTTTTGTTGTTATCCCACATGCGCATTTCAACTAAAATATCTGAATTATTCCACTCTAATACGGTTGTTTGGATAACCACATTTTCCATAAGCGTTGCTGGAGCAAAATAGGCAATTTGGTTTTGCCCCACCACCCAACTGGTACCGGTTTGTTGGGTAAATTGGTAAATTTCAAACTGGTAAAAATCTCTCAAATGGTCCTCACGGGCATTGATAAAATAATCAATGTATTTGGAATTGTTGAGGTGGTTAAACGGATCACAATCCGGGAAACGCACCAGATAAGTGCTTTCAGGCAGTTTATTTATTGTTGTCATATGATTAAATTGATAAGTTGATGTTTTCAATAACAATGGCTGAGGCTCCACCTCCTCCATTACAAATTGCAGCTACGCCATATCTTCCGCCTTCTTGTTTTAATACAGAAAGCAGGGTACAAATAATACGAGCACCAGATGCACCTAAAGGATGTCCCATAGCAACCGCTCCTCCATAAACATTTATTTTAGTTGCATCTAAATTCAATAGCTGTTGATTGGCCAATACTACAGCTGCATAAGCCTCATTAATTTCAACATAATCAATATCGCCAATGGTAAGGTTTGCTTGGGCCAATGCTTTAGGAATAGCCAAAGCGGGTGCTGTGGTAAACCATTCTGGTGCTTGGGCTGCATCGGCATAACCTATAATCTTTGCCAAGGGCTTTAGTCCGTGTTGTTTCACCGCCTCTGCGGAAGCCAATAATAGTGCTGGTGCTCCATCATTCAGGTTGCTTGCATTTGCAGCGGTAATGGTTCCGTTGGGGTCAAAAATGGGTTTTAACTGAACCACTTTTTCTGGAATCACTTTGTAAATGTCTTCATCCTCATGCAACACTATTTCACCACTTTTTTGTTTAATTTTTATTGGGGTAACACATATTTTTTCATACTAAATGGCTTGGGTTTGTATTTTGTTGCCTGATATATTTCTAATGCTTCGGTTATTGGCTCGCTACATTTTTTGATAATGATTACTTTTCCTTTCTCGTTTTTGAAGGATGTTTTCACTATTTTTTGGGTATTCATTATTCTTGTAATGTTTCGCCAGTCGTGATGAATATTGGCGGCTTTTAGTTTGTGCCTGATTGTGTTTACTATCATATAGGCCAATATACCAAGCTGTATATGTGCCATGGTGCGTTCGTCTTTTTGATGGAAAACAGGGCGTATATTTAGCTCGGTTTTTAGTACTCTGAATGTTGCTTCTATTTCGGTTAGGGTATTGTAAATGTCCCAGATTAGCTTTTCTCCAGTTTCTTTAATGGATGTTCTCAAAAAGTAAACTCCTTCGGTTTCTGATGGCTTTGGCAGTTCTTTTTTTGTAAAGGTAAGCCCTGTTGCTATTTGCTTATCTTGCTGTACATCAATGGTATAATGCTTGTTGGCGGCTGGGTATCGCTCTTTTATTCTTCCCAGGCGCTCATGTACTTTTTCTATTTTCTTGGTGCCTCCTTTGCTTTGAATGGACTGGTTGATGTTGTTGAGTTCTTCTTCAAAACGTGCCGAGTAATGGGCGTTCATGGAGGCTTCTTTTACGGCCTTTTGCTCGCTTCGAATGTGTAGAAACTGGTCATCACAATCGGGCTTGGTTATGGCCTTTAGTGCTATCTTATGCCCTCTTCTGTCTGTGATTTCTATTGGCTCAGCATCTGGATTTACGTCCGCATATTCTTTTAGTTTGGCTTTTGTAACGCATAAATAATCGTAACCTTTCTCTTTAAGCATCAGTAAGTTGGGTTCATCGGCAATGCCTGCATCAATTACCACAACTGGCTTGGCTGCAAAGGAGGTATTGGTGGCCAAAGTATCCACAATAGCGACCAAAGTATGGGCTTCGTAGATGTTTCCTTCGTATATTTTGCTGTATTTTACAAAGCCTTGGGCATTGACTACCAGGGCCAATGATACCAGCTTGCAATCGCTACGCTTCTCTTTGCTACGGCCAAATTGGGCCAATGTGCTGCTAGCTTTTCGGCCTTCGAAATAGGTGTTGGTAAGGTCGTAAAATACTATTTTATCTTTTAGGTCAAACAGTTCGTTTGTTTTGGTACAGAGGTGTTGCTCAATTATGGCTTTTTGGGCATATAGTGCATCGCCAGCCAAGTACAATTGCTGGTGGGAGATGGGTTGGTGAGTACCAAAAATAAGCTCTGTAACCGAGGAGGAGCTTCGCATCCATTGTGCGGTTTTATGCTCTGAGGCGGGGTAAACAGCCCTGCTTACAATGAGGGCGATGGCTTTATTTATGCCCTCTTGCCCCATTCCAGTTTCTGCCAATAAGGCCTCTAAACCAAGCTCCTGGATAGCTTGCAGGCACAGCCATTCAGCCCCCACTTCACGTACCTCATCGTGTTTAATGCTTTTCAGGTCAATACGCTCAAAATCTTCTTCAACTACCTGGCTGTCTGCAATATTATCAATTTTATTTAAAGAAAGTTCTTGAGCAATTTTATGCTTTTCACGCAGCTCTTTGTAAAATTTTACGGCTAATTTTTCTACTTCTT
>RDYC01000325.1 GCA_004293295.1 Bacteroidota bacterium | reverse complement strand
AGTGTTTTTAAATTACTCGGGTAATGAATTGCACTGTATAACAATTGCTCGCACGAGTTTGCCCAAAAAGAGTATGGGTAGGTAAATTTATCATTGGTGCTGTAAAATTTTGAGCCTGATTGCTGTTGAAGCAAAGCCGATTGATTGCTCACAATTGCTAACCGTGTTTTATACCTGGTTGCTGCTTTTAATATAAACAAAGAGCCACCTGTTAAACAGCCAACCACAGCAAGCAACATGGTGAGGCGGTATGGGGTTGGTTGGTTCTGCTCAAGCACCTTAAATACGAAGTGAACAAAAACCAACGAAGCCATAAAACCAAAAACCAAAAAGATGCGCTCCATCATTAAATCAGAATCTCCTTTAAAAACAACGGCAACCAGCAGCAAATAACCAACAGTGGCCAAGGTTATATAACCAGCCAATAAATACTGTTTTGTTTTAAATACAAGCCAAACTAATCCGGCCATCAACATTGCGGTTGGAATTGCATACACATCCACTATTCTAGCTAGAAAAAATCTCAAGGTGTAAGAGGCTGGCAAATGAAGCAAGGTGTCAAAAAGGGTGTCCGTTTGTTTGTAAAAAGAACCTTCGTAAGAATCAGGAGGTGTGAGTTTTGCCTTTAAAAGTGACATGATTAAAACCGTGAAAACAACACCGTAACTAAAAAGGTCTTTGTAGTTTTTTCTTTCAATAATATCCCATCCAATAATTACTATTAAGAACAAGGCAGCAAAAGGATGAAAGGTAACTGCCACCATAAAAATAACCGCTCCCAACAAATAATAAAGTCCCTTTTTAACTGTACCAAATGGTTGTTCAGGTAAGTAATTATTCCATGCATAAAACAAACAAACAAACACCAATCCGTGGCATATTTCTGTTTGCAAAAAGAAAATCTCTTTGGTGGCCACCAACAGTCCAAAAACAATGACTAAAGCGGCCCTTACATTTTTAAATACATACAAGCACAGTAAAAAACAAGCATAATAAAGCACATAAAAATTTGCTGAATAGGCCGCTACAATAGCTTGTACTGATAAATTGAGTTTGATAGCAAGCAAAGGAAGCAATTGCGTTATAACTAATGGGTATCTGTTATGAGAAAAAACAAAATCTTCGGTATTCAACAATAAGAATGTACAAAAAGCATTGTCGGTGTGCAGCATTCTTTCATTGCAAAAGTACAATGAAAAGAAAAGGAGCACCAGCATAAAAGCATGCCCAATATAAGCGATACTTTTATGAACCGACTCAGGCATTTTTCTCTTTTTTGTACTTATTAATTTTATCCATCACCTTATAACCTCCTGCTTCGCGATATACTTTTTCCGGTGTGGTCTCAAACATATCTTGGTCTTCGTACTCTGTGCAAAACACCTGACTTGTTTTAACTACCCAAATATTTGCCGTAACACCTCTTCTCCCATATTGATCTTTTGCAAACAATAAGGCCATTTCAGGATTAGGAGCGTGTACAATACCAACATGCATATGCTGATCACCCCGTTTTTTTTGGTGAAACGCCTCATACGTTTCCCAATTGTCCATTGGCACAAGTGGTGCTATGGTATAGTTTTCTTCAATATTTTCGCGCGTAATGCGCGGATCAAGAGATTTAATCATATGTTGTTTGATTAGGATCTAAGCAAGAGGCAATACATACTTTTCGTTTTTGTTCATTAATGCTTCTCTAACCCAACGGCCTCTTTCTTCAGCCATTCTGCGCACCGCTAAACGTTCTGCATTACAAGGGCCATCGCCATTGATTACTCGTTTAAACTCATCCCAATCCGGCTCGGTATAATCCCATTTTCCTCCCGATTTGTTATCGGGATCTTCATTTTTTTTCAGGTTGGCATCTGGCACGGTTAATCCCAAGTCCCAAATTTTAGGAACATACATGTTTAAAAACTGCTGACGCATGTCATCGTTGGTGGCCATCTTCACTTTCCACCTCATTAATATTTCAGTATGGTTAGATATTTTATCACTTGGTCCAAAAAAGTGCATAATTGGCGGCCACCAGCGGTTTAATGCTTCTTGCACCATTTTACGTTGTATGGGTGTGCCTGTTGCTAATGTTACTACATTATCATGACCATATTTCAAGTGAAAGCTCTCTTCGGTGCAAATTCTGTCGAGTGCTCGGCAGTATGGGCCATAACTACCCTTAGCGTTTGCAACTTGATTGATAATTGCACCTGCATCAATTAACCAAGCAATAATGCAAGCATCAGCCCAAGTGTAAGCCGGGTAATTAAACACATTAGAATATTTAGATTTACCTGTAATTAAGTCATTAGTCATTTCTTCACGACTTTTTCCGAGTGTTTCAGCGGCACTATACAACAATTGAGCGTGGCCCACTTCATCCTGCACTTTGGCCATCAAGGCCATTTTTCTTTTAAAACCTGGTGCTCGGGTAATCCATGTTCCCTCCGGTAATGCCCCAATTATTTCTGAATGAGCGTGCTGCTCAATCATTCGAATAAGTTGTTTGCGGTACTCCCTTGGCATCCAATCTTTGGGTTCGATTTTTTCTCCCCTTGCAATACGTGCTTCAAATTCAGCTAATTTAATTGGATCCTCCCCATCAAGAATTGATTTGGGTTTTTCGTTTGGATCGATGTAAGCATTTCCGTACATATCGTATTTAATTTAATAATTAATCTATGGTTTATAATTCAAGTCTGTAACAAGTTTTTTTCTCAACCCACCTAAAATAAAATCAGTAAGCTTGGTTGCTATTTGCGTGGCATCCATGCTGCCGTTCGGGTTATACCATTCGTTTATCCAGTTAACGGTTGAAAGAATAGTAAGTGCTGCAAATTTCGTATCAACCGCATCAAAAATATCCTCATTTATACCCTCGCTTAAAATAACCCTTAGTTCTTGTTCATACTTATCACGCATGGCTTTAAACTCAGCTAATTTAGGCTCTGAAAGGTTGCGCCATTCATGTAAAAAAACTTCGGATTGGTTCGGGTTGAGTGTAAGTATGATAACATGATTTTTAATGGCCAATTGCAACTTTTGTTCAGCATTAAAATAAATGTCATTCACTTCAGCAATTGCTGTTATTAGTTTATCCGCAATATCAAAACAAATGGTCTCAAGTATTTCTTCTTTTGATTTTACGTGATGATAAATACTAGCGGCTTCAATACCCATTGCTGCTGCAATATCTCGCATGCTTGAAGCTGCATACCCATTTTGCTGAAAAAGTTTCGCAGCAACCTCAATAAGTTGCTCTTTTCGATTGATTTGTAATGAGTCAGACATATAACCTAACAGTTGTTAGGCAAAGTTATACATAACTTTTAATTTTCCAAATTTTACACCGGTATAGTAAAGTAAAAGTTTGCTCCTTGGCCTGCCTTGCTTTCTGCCCAAATTTTTCCCCCGTTTTTTTCAACGATGTTCTTGCATATCAACAACCCTATTCCTGTACCTTTTTCATTTGCTGTTCCGTATGTTGTTACATGTTGCATTTCATCAAACAATTTTAAACCAATGGTTTCGTCAAAGCCTACGCCAGTATCTTTAATATAAAACAACAACTCTCCTTCCTTAGGTTCGCATCCAATGCGGATTTCATCCCCTTTTCTACAAAACTTAATGCTGTTTTTAATCAGGTTGCGCAGTACAATGGTTAAACCCTCTTTATCAATCCTGATGGAGTTGGGTAACTCCGCGGTATCAAGCAACAAAACAACTTCTTTTCTCAACGCACTCTCTTCAAGTGATTTTCTAATTTCTTCCAACCCTTCGTTTAAGTTAATTGCTTTTTTAAGGGGTTCTGTTTCCGGCTTGTTGCTATTTGCCCACGAAAGTAGGTTGTTTAATACGTCCCTTGCTTCGTTGGTTTGGTTGGCTAGCCGGGGAACAACCTCTACAAACTCATCGCTTGTAATCATTCCATTGTTTAATAATCCAAGCACTTGACTTATGCTTCCAATTGGCCCCCTTAAATCGTGGCTTATGATGGAGAATACTTTATTTTTAAATTTGATAAGCTTTTCCAATTCTTGTTGTTTGTTCAAAAGCTCATGGTTGGTTTTTTCTACCACAAACATGGCTTTTCTTAATTCCAACAATTTAACCACTTGGTTACTCAGTATTTTTAGTGCCCACTTTTGGCTGTCGCTTAACTGCCTTGGTTTGCTATCAATTACACACAATGTTCCTAACCCAACTCCTTGCGGTGTTTGCAACGGCATACCGGCATAAAATCGAATAAACGGCCCCCCCAATACTAACTCGTTTGCATGGAACCTCTCGTCTTTTATTGCATCCTCAACAATAAAAACGCCCTCCTGCATAATTGCATGCCTACAAAAGGAGAGCTCTATGGGTGTTTCCTTAATTCCTAAACCAACCTTTGCCTTAAACCACTGTCTTTTATCGTCAAGTAGTGATATTAAGGATATGGGTGCTTCACATATTAAGGAAGCTAACTCCGCCATCTCGTTAAACTGAGACTCCTCTTCACTATCAAGTATATGATATGCATTTAACGCTTCTATTCTTTCTGCGTCATTGATTTTATTCATTGTTATACCCCCTTTGGCTGATACGAATTACGGAATTAATTAACGACTCTAAAAATAAATAACAAAAATTGTAGGCTTTTTGTGTAAATCCGGCAAGGCCTTTTTCCACTCTTCTACAGTTTTGCTTTTAACAAAACCCTCTGCCGAAGTTACATTACAAGCTATACACAGTTTGGTTTGTTTGCCACAAATCGCCAACAAATCGGCTAATAATTGGTTATTTCGGTATGGGGTTTCCATAAATATTTGCGACTGTTTACGTAAGTTCGCATCAACTTCCAATTGCTTTATTCTCTTGGTACGCAGTGCCTTATCAATTGGTAAATACCCATTAAATGCAAAACCCTGGCCATTAAAACCACTGGCCATTAGTGCCATAAATATACTTGATGCTCCTGGAAGAGGAATTACCTCAATGCCCTTTTTATGCGCCATTGCTACTATTTCAGCTCCTGGGTCAGCAATGCATGGAAGCCCGGCATCGGTAATTATTCCAATATCTATAGAAAGTTTAAACCACCCTTCTACCTGTTTCATGTCTTCCGGCCGGCTATGTTCGTTCCACAAAATCAGGTTAAGCTCCTGTTGTGAGGCGGCTAAATTCAATTTTTTTATTAATCCTCGAGCAACTTTTTCATTTTCAACAATAAAATGTTTGAGGTGGTGCGTTTGTTGCCGCACAAAATCCGCAATAAAATTTACCGGATTATCATTTGCTAAGTAATTGGGTATTAGCAAAAGGCGTGTTACTTTGACTGATTTTTCTTGCTCAACATTCATCATAATTCTATTATTACTTGCAAAGTTTTATTTTTAAACCTATCCTGCAAGCTAAATTTAGTTGCATTATACGCTGAACAGAATTATTTTCGCTCGCTTTATATTTAACTGAAATAAACCAAAAAATTAAACATGTCGATATTAGAGAAAATTAGAAACAGATCCGGACTAGCCATTGTGTTTGTTGGAGGAGCGTTAGCATTGTTTGTTATTTCTGATGCCTTACAAAGTAATAGCCAAATTTTTAGCGGTTCACAAAGTAATGATTTAGGGGTAATTGCTGGCCAAAAAATTAGCCCGAAAGCCTTTGAAGATAAGGTTAATATCAACCTGGAAAATACCCGCCAACAAATGGGTCCTGACGCCAAAATAGACCAAAGTACTATTGATATGGTGCGCGAACAAACTTGGGGTCAAATGGTTATGGAAGGTTTAATGGGTGACGAATACAAAGAGCTTGGCATCCAAGTAACGAATGAAGAACTTTTTGACTTGATACAGGGAGAAGATCCTCATCCACAAATTAAATCAGCCCCTATTTTTCAAAATCAGCAGCAACAGTTCGATCGCGCTTTAGTGATTAAATTTTTAAAAGACATGGAAGCCAGCACAGATGCTGAAAGAAAAAAACAATGGCTGACTTTTGAAGATGGGTTGTTGAACGAACAACAATCTAAAAAATATTATGCCCTTATCAAAAAAGGGGTGTATGCCACTTCTTTAGAAGCCCGCCACACATTTGTTAATCGCTCACGCAGTGCCGATGTTGATGCTGTTGCTTTAAACTATTTTAGCATTGCTGATAGCACCATTAAAGTTGAAGAGGCTGATTTAAAATCATATTTAAACCAAAACCTAACAAAATATGCTGAAAAAGATAACTCACGCAAGCTTGAGTTCATCACTTTTGATGCCGTTGCCTCTGCTGAAGATACTGCTACGGCACAAAAATGGGTTAATGACCAATTGATACAATTTGGCACGGCAACCAACGATACCCTTTATGTTGATGCAAATAGCGAGGTAAAGTTTGACCCAACTGCAAAATCAAGAGCTGAATTTCCGGAAGAAGTGGTAGACCGTTTGTTTAGAGACTCTGTAGGAAGCATAATAGGCCCAATTTTTAAGGATGGTAAATA
>RDYC01000394.1 GCA_004293295.1 Bacteroidota bacterium | reverse complement strand
CCTATCATATAAAACTTTAGGTTATAATTAATGGGATAGGTTTTAATAGTGGGTAATGCAGCCGTATTAAAAGGTATTTGGTCAATAAATGCCGAAAGCAAGAATCCAACCAGTAGCCCTATGGCACCGCCAACAAACCCAATAGTAAGTGCAATCACAATAAATACGTTGTTTACATCACTGCCTGAAAATCCTGTTGCTTTAAGTATGGCTATGGAATCCATCTTTTCATAAATCATCATGTTTAAAATATTATAAATACCAAATCCGGCAACAATTAATAGGGTAATACCCACCGCATATGAAATTAATGAGCGAACGGAACTGCCCGTTTCAAATTGTGAATTTGCGGTTTGAATGTCTTCTGCATCGCAACCAAAAATGGCCGCATAATTTTTAGCCATAGCCGGAGCCAAGTTTATATCGTACAATTTAATTTGAATATCTGTAATATAGTTGGAAGGTTTGCCCATTAGTTTTTGAGCGGTAGCCAATGAAGTGTAACTTTGTACCTTGTCTATATCCTGAATTCCTGATTGAAAAAAACCCACTACTTTAAGCTGCATGATATCGCCTTTGGCGGTGGTAATTTGAACCACATCTCCAATATTGGCTAACATTTTTAAAGCGGCTCCTTTTCCTAAAATAATGCTGTTGGGTATGTTTGCCAAATCAATGTAATTTCCTACGGTAACATAATCCTGAAAAAAGAACAGCTTATTTTCTGCTTCCACATCAATGCCATTAATGACGCCTGTAATATCAATTGAACCCACGTTGTAAAAAACCTGTGCCGTAATTTTAGGTGCAATTCCTTTTACACGTTTATCAGCCTTAAGGGCAGTTAAAATGGCTCCATTGTTGTAAATCTCTAAACGTCCACCATTGGGTTTTATAGATTGGATAAAGTTATAGTTATCCGCAAACTCTTTCAATCGTGTAATTGGTTGCGAGGCATTTGGCTTGATCTCATTGTAAAGTTTAATGTGTGCCGTTCTATTTAAAATCAGTCCATCAAGCAAATCGTTTAAGCCAGTCATAAAGCTAAGTAAGGTAATAAACATGGCAATGCTAAAGGTAACGCCAACCGCTGCTACCATGGTTTGTTTCCAACGTGCCAGCAGCAGTGATTTTGCAATGGTAATAATCAATTTACTTAGCATTTTCCGGTATGATTAACTCGTCTGAAGCTGAAAT
>RDYC01000324.1 GCA_004293295.1 Bacteroidota bacterium | reverse complement strand
ACTGGGCTATTGTACGTTTCAAAGTTACGGTAGTAAAACCCTTCTCGGGTATAAGTTGTTAACGTACTCACATGTTTAAAAACTGCTTTTACCTTAATTTCATTTTCATCAAAAGGGTTAATGTCGGGGCTGCCGGTTACCACGTTTGCATAAGCAATTTGCTGGAAAATTCTGTCTACTTTGTTTTTTGTTAACCATTGGTCAACAGCATTTTTTACGTTGGATGGAGGAATAACGCCCAGTTCAATTTTTTCGTTTTTAATCACATTAAAGTTGCCTTGGGAATTAGCGGAAGGCTCTAGAATAGCGGATTGTGGTTGAGCATACAATGCAATCAGCAAAAGGGGAATTTTTAACAATAGTTTTTTCATAAAATTGGTTATTTGATGGTGTCAAGTTAGCATGGGAGTTTCTTTTATATTTGGCCGATTAATAAGCGAAAGCGAATAATAAGAATTAGGGCACAAGGGTTTAGCAAGCGGGTAATTTGATGTATGGATTATTTTAGTGATAGCCATCAAATTGCTGCAATGGTTTACTGCAATAAGCAATAAAATAGACTAAAGCCATTAGCTGATTGTTTTATGGATAGCGGCTATAAAATCTTAATGCCTTGGCCTTTTGCTCAGGTAATTAACAACTAGGATTCAATTAAAAGTAAATGATGAATTTAATTATTGAAGGTGATTCTTTTGTTTTGATACCTTTTTAGTAAATTGCTCCATTCAAAACGAAAATATCTATGAGCGAGTTTAAGGTACGAACAATGGCTGAAGTAGCTGCATCTGGTGATGAGGCTGAGGTTTTATTTTGGGTAGGCTGTGCAGGGAGTTTTGATGAACGTGCCCAAAAAATAACCAAAGCTGTTGCAAAAATACTCCACGCGGGTGGCGTTAAATTTGCCATTTTAGGAACCGAAGAGGCTTGCACAGGAGACCCTGCTAAAAGAGCCGGAAACGAGTTTTTGTTTCAAATGATGGCCATGCAGAATATTACCACCTTAAACATGTACGGGGTAAAAAAAATTGTAACAGGATGTCCGCATTGCTTCAATACCCTTAAAAATGAATACCCGGAACTCGGTGGAAATTACGAAGTATTGCACCACACCACTTTAATTAACCAAATGCTCAATGAGGGAAAAATTGCCATTAAGGGCGGTGCATTTAAAGGACAACGCATTACCTATCATGATAGTTGTTATTTGGGCAGAGCAAACGGAATATACGAAGCACCAAGGGAAGTGATTGAGCGGTTAGATGTTGCTTTGGTGGAGATGAAAAGAAGCAAAGCCAATGGTTTATGTTGTGGTGCCGGTGGCGCACAAATGTTTAAAGATGCAGAAACAGGAAAAAAAGAGGTTAATATAGAACGGGCCGATGATATGCTCGAAACAAACCCCAATGTTGTTGCAGCAGCATGTCCTTTTTGCATGACCATGTTGCGTGACGGAGTTAAACACCATAATAAAGAACAGGAAATTGAAGTGAAAGATATTGCGGAGTTGGTAGCAAGTGCTATGGAATTGTAACATGTTAGATGAATTTTAGGAAAAAAAAGTACCCGCTGTTTAGCTATAGAGGAATAAAAATTTGCGAAGCAAGCGGCTTAATTACCCTAAACTAAAGAATAAATTTTTGAAATCGAATCAAGCCGAAAGCATGATGTGGAACAAACAATAATTGATGAAACCGAAACCAATTTTTGAAAAACGTATTTTTTGGGATGTAGATTTCGAGAAAATAGATTACGATGCCAAATACAAGTTTGTAATAGAACGCGTGTTTGATAGAGGTGATGTGCCCGATATTCGCAATTGCAGAAGGTATTATGGGGATAGAGTAATTACAGATGTATTGCTAAACGTTCAGTCGTTGCGACTAGAACGTTTGTATTTAGCGAGTGCAGTTATTGACAGACCCATTGAAGAATTCAGATGTTACAAACTCAGACAGTTGAACCCAGAACTTTATCCTTATTAAGGGAAATAATGGAATTACCGTTTCTTCAACAAGGATACCTGGTTGGGGGAACAGCATTATCATTGGTTTATGGCCATCGAGTTTCCATTGACCTTGATATTTTTATTAATGAAGAATGGGACAAAGAAACTTTATTGAAGAAACTGAGTAGTCATTTTAAAAACAGATTGCAATTGGAAGGAAGTTCAGCAAAATGGGCTATTTTTTGTTTTATTGATGGTATTAAGGTGGATTTTATCAATTATCCGCATGAAAAAATAGCAGCACCAAACATTATTGAGGGTATTAGGATGTATCATACCGATGATATTGTTGCAATGAAAATTAATGCAATTTTGGGAAGGGGCAAAAAAAAAGACTTTTGGGATATTGCAGAATTAACCAAATACTATTCGTTACAAGAAATGATGAAATTGCATACAAAAAAATATCCTACTCAATTATTGCTTATTTCTATTCCACAAGTACTTATTTATTTTACTGATGCAGATGAAAATGAAGACCCAATAAGCCTCAACGGCCAAACTTGGGAAGGTGTTAAACAAACCATTCGTAAAGCAGTGAGGGAATATTTGATATGAAAAAACTGGTCTTCATTTGGCAATTGGTGTTGGCTTGTGCTGCACCGGTATACGCCCAGATCGACAATCATTTGCTCAGCGACAATATTGAACTTAATGTGGCAGACAGTAATACATGGGGCGTAACAGTTTCTAATTTTAACTACCAACGTAATACAGAGTATTTTAACAAGATTGAATCCGGGCGAACCTTATTCGGTTATCAGTTGCATCCTTCAATATTTATTCAGCCAACGCAACAAATTAAGTTACAAGTGGGTGTTTTTGCTCAAAGTGATTTTGGCGCAACCCCTGTATATAACAAAATTTTACCTACGTTCTCCGCTAAGTTCCTCAATAAGCGCAGAACAGAGTCTTTTACATTTGGTACATTGGAAGGCGCACTTGCACATGGGCTAATAGAACCTTTATGGGACATTAATTCGGCCATTGAACGTAGGATTGAAAATGGCGCCCAGTTTCGCTCTGAACGAAAAAAAATGTTTGCAGATGTTTGGATTAATTGGGAGAAGTTTATTGAGCGAGGCTCCCCCTATAAAGAACAATTTACAGCAGGATTTAACTTTACACCTGTTTTACTAAAAAACACGAGTCAATTTTATATCAGTACGCCTATACAAGCAACCGCATTTCACAGAGGAGGTCAGGTTGATACTGATAGTTCCAATCTAATTATGCAGTTTAATACTGCCATTGGGCTTCAGTTAGGCAATGATGAAAGTGGGCATTGGTTTGACAAATGGAAGCTGGAGGGCTACTTTACAACATATACTGAAAATTCAAATTCAGGTTATTTTCCTTACCGAAATGGTAGTGGCCGCTTTTTAAATGCATCTCTTGGATTTGGTAACTTCACTATTATGGGTTCTTATTGGTATGGAAACCAATGGATGGCTCCGCGAGGAACTACCCTGTACCAATCTGTTTCTTTAGATAAACCTGGTGTGTTAGAAAAAAAACGAGAGCTGGTTTTTGCCCGGTTTTTATATAGTAAAACCATTTATAAAAACCTTTCTATTACAGCACGTGTTGAACCTGTTTATGACCTAAAATCCCAATTGTTAGATTTCAGCTATTCGTTGTATATCTGTTATAAATTTACCAGAACAATCAGTAAACTGTAATAATTTTTTAGTTACCGGTCGGGTAAAGGTTGGCGATTAAACAGGGCCATGAGTTATAGCCTACCTTTTAAATACTGGATAATGGAACTTTTTTTTCTGCGAGAGATTTCTATTTCTTTATCCCAATTTTTTAATGATATGGAGCAAATCAATCCTTTGCTGTATTCGCTGATATAGTCAATATTTACTATGGTACTTTTGTTTACCCTAAGGAAGTTGGTAAATGGGGTTAACAGTTGCTCATAGTCAGTGAGGGTTTTGGTAGAAAGTAGTTTTTGGTTAAGGGTGGTGAAGATTTCGCTGTAGCCTCTTGCTGCTTGTATTAAACAAATATCGGATAAGTTAACCACCTGCACTTTTTCATGGTGATGAAGGGAAAGCGTTTTAACCAGGTTTCCTCTTTCCTCTAACGAATGAATGAAATGGATGATGTTGTTGTTTTCTTGGTTGGCTATTTTTTTCTCTAATTTTTCAACATCCTTAATTAATTTTTCATAATCAATTGGTTTGAGAATATAATCAAGGGCATTGTATTCAAAAGCTTGAATGGCATATTCATCATAGCCTGTTACAAAAACCACGTAAAAATTAATTTCTTTAAACTTTTTGAGTAAATCAAATCCATTTCCTTCAGGCATTTTTATGTCTAAAAAAACCACATCAGGATTAACTTCACCAATTAGCCGATAGCCCTCGTCAACTGATTGCGCTTTTCCACATATATCTACTGATGGACAATGCCTGATAAGCATGCCCTCCAATACTTGTTGGTTAGCTATTTCATCATCAATAATTATACATCTAATTTTTCTCATTTTAATAATTTTAACAGTTACGCTAACGTTGTTTTACCAGCCTGTAACAGAAACACAAAGCATGCTTTATCTGTATTGATTAATTAGCCCTTAAAACAAAATGGTATTACTACTGGGTTATTATACAAAAGAAATAATTTCATAACATATGAACCTACGCTAATATAGGCATATTTTGCAAAAAAGTTTTTAAGGCTTAAAAGAAAATCCCCAATATTTTATAGAAAAATGTAAATGGTAAAAAAAGTAATCTAACGGTAGTAAATATGTAAATCAAAAGAATTATTACACACAAATCAGTTTAATAATTCATCTCTATAGTTCTTGTTGTTTTTTAACTGATTTAATGCTTCAATAGGAAATACAATATTAACTTGAGTACCGGCTGGCTCTTTCGTTTCATCTTTCAAATCAACAAAATGAACTTCAACTTTACGCTCAGGAAAAAATTTATTCAAGTTGTCAACCCATTCTAAAATTAGTTTAATGCCTTTAGATTCAAATAACCGGGTTTTAATTTGACCTTTGTGTACACTGCGGCCAACCCCGTTATCTGATATGGATATGATGAGTGACTCGGTATGTTGGATTATTTCCAATGTAAGCACAGGTTGACGAAGTTTTTTAAGTGGAAGTAAACCATGCCAGATGGCATTCTCAACTATAGGTTGAATAAGTAGAGGAGGTACATAGGTTTGTTGTAGATTGATTTCAGGGTGTATCTTTTTTTCGTAAATAAATTTCTCGTTAAAACGTAATTGTTCCAATTCAACAATAATGTCCATTATCTTGATTTCTTCAGCTAAAGGCGTTAAATATTTGTCGGCTTGTTGCAACACATAACGAAGCAGCAAGCTGAATTTGGCAAGGTATAAATTAGCTTTATCAATTTCATTTGCCATAATGAGTTGTTGAATGGAGGTAAGTGAATTAGATACAAAATGTGGATTGATTTGTGCTTTAATCGCGGTCATTTTGTAGGAGGCTAACCGTTGTAATGCATTTGTTTTTTTACGTTCAGAGGCATTCACCATTTTATACGTAAATATTAAAGAGCCAATAAGAAGTAAAGCAAGCAGAATATAAAAGATGGTGGTTTGCCAAAAGGCTGGTTGAATATAAAAAGAAACCACAATAAGTTCTTTGTCTAAAATAGTATTGTTTTCAAAGGCATTGATGTGAAGCTTATAATATCCGGGAGATAAATTTTGCAAATAAAGTTGTGATCCTGTAAACCTTCCAATGTCGGGGCTCGAACCGGATAACCGGTAAGCGTATTCCTTCTTTTTGCTGCCATAGCTTAAATCGTCAAAATTAAAGCGGATGCTATTTTCATGGTAAGAGAGCCTGATATCATTTACATCAATGTTTTTGTCAAATGCAATTACTGAAGCCAGGTAAAATTTACGTACAGATTCATGATTCGATACGTTTAAGTCTTGTACCAGCAATCCCGATTCAATGGCCAAATGAAGTTTACCGTTTGAGTAGGCGAGGTTATGTGTTTCATTATCGGTTAACCGTTGCCACATCTTATTAAATAAACTGTTCATGGTATTTTTAAAAACCCCTTGACTGGTTGCAATAAACACTAAAGAGTCGTTGACAAATACCAAATCATTAACCACTTCAGCAGGGCAATTTTTGTAATGCAACAATTGGTTATTCTTTTTTAACAAATAAATTCCATGCCCTCTTGTACAAATCCAAATGTTACAATCACTATCTAAGCTCAAATGTGAAATTTCTTTATCTGAAAGAGGGTTTAGATAAGAAGGAACAAACGTGCTATCATTGTTATAAAAGTACATTCCGGAGAGTGTGCCAATAAAATATTCATTAGGGTTTCTGAGAATAATACACCTGTTTTTTTGGTTTGATATTTTAAACTTACCTATTTGTTTCCATTGATAAGAAAGTGTTTGAACAGAGGATGCAGAAATTGAAGTAATGGATTGGTTCTTGTCTTTAGCGAATCCATAACTATTTAAACCTGAGTGTTC
>RDYC01000323.1 GCA_004293295.1 Bacteroidota bacterium | reverse complement strand
CGTTTAAATAAAATACCTGTTCAAAATTACGTTATTCGTATTAATATTAAACCATGGATGTAAAATTGCGCGCTGCCACAGCACTTGATATCCCTAAAATCAAAGAACTTCAACCCAAAGAATGGGGTGATATTATTCCTATTGTAAATTACTATATCAAATCCCCCTTTTGCCACTTTATTGTAGCAGAACAACATGGGGTAATTATGGGATGTGGAACAAGCATTGAACATGGCAACTGCGCTTGGCTCGCAACCATTATTGTTGGTGAAGAATACCGCGGATTGGGTCTTGGCTCTATCATCACAGCGTATTTATTCGATTTTGCAAAATCCAAAGTTCAATCCATTCTTCTTATTGCAACCAAACTTGGTTATCCAATTTATAAGAAGTTGGGATTTATGGATGATGAATCATATACTTTTTTCGAACAACAACCAGTTAAACCAGTTATGCCTCATCGCAATATCACAGTTTATAACGATGTATTAATCAATCAAATATTGCAGTTGGATTATGAAGCTACCGGAGAATATAGACCAAATTTGATTGATCAGAGGTTGAGTGAAGCATTGGTTTATGTAAACAATGGCAAACTATATGGGTTTTGCATTCCTAACTGGGGTGAAGGGTTGATTTTAGCCAGAACAAAAGAAGCCGGACTGGCATTAATGGCGGTTAACAAACGACAACATCCTCTTTTTGCCTTACCCAGTTCCCATGAGGTGGCCATAGCGCAAGCATGCGACATGGGACATCAACTTATTCCTAACCGAACCGCTATAAAAATGTATTGGGGCAAGCGCCTTGATTGGTTTCCCCAATGGCAATATGGTAGAATTGGTGGAAATTTGGGGTAAACGATAGATGAACAAAATTACAAATATCACTTTCATTAGTATTGGAATATTGATTTTGCTTGGTGTTTATGCCATGCTGCGAATCACGATACCCTATCTTTCGTTTGAAACTGATATTGGATTTCTATTAACCAAACAAGCCGTTTTGCATATTGACATTTGGTATATTTCGTTTTACACGCACATTACTTCAAGCGTTATTGTACTATTATTAGGATGCTTACAGTTTGTTAAATTAATACGGGTTAAACTCCCCCATTTACACCGTAATCTTGGTAAGTTTTACATTGGTTTTATTTTAGGATTGAGCGCCCCTAGTGGTTTAATTATGGGATGTTATGCCAATGGTGGTATAGCTGCTAAACTATCATTCATTCTTACCTCTTTGTGTTGGTGGATATTTACTTTTAAAGCTTACCGCGCCATTCGATTCAATCAAGTACAAAGCCACATCAACTTCATGATTCGCAGCTATGCACTTACCCTTTCGGCTCTAACATTAAGGTGCTACGTGATGTTATTGCCTTTGGTTATTCAATTACACGCTAAGGAAATGTATACACTTGTTGCTTGGTTAAGTTGGGTTCCTAATTTATTGTTGGCTGAATGGTTTGTTAAAAAACAATACTTTACATTTAATCAGCCGAAGGAGAAACTTTGACGATTTGTCCATCATCTTGGATGGTGAATTCATCATCTTTAAATTTATTCATAAACAACAATTCATTATCAAAATCAGCTTTGTGATAAGCCTTTTTCCAGGCTCTTTTGTATTCTGTTACCACTACACTATTTTGGGTGATGTTGGCAGTAGCTGATGAAACGTCCGTTTGCCAAGCGATTTGTTTGGTGGCAATAATTTCACCTGTTGGCTTATAGGACGCTAATGTGTAATAAATATGTCTCATTTCTAATGGACATCCCAATTGAGAAGTATCAACCGAATAGAGTAAAAACCAAAGTCCGTTATTAAGTTTACGCTTACCAATGGTATTATATACAAGCCATGTATTAGGATTAACTTGTCGTTCATTCAGAAAGTGTGAAGTAACGTAAACAAGAGATGGTCCTTCCTCAAATTCATCTCCATAAAAGTGTTTATAATTAAACTCAGGTAGCCTCGTTTGATTTATATCAAACGTTTCCGGTAAATCAGGGATATGATTCATGAATTTTTCGAAATTTACCTGACTACGACAATATGTTTCGATTTCTTCAGTACTTAAAAAACAAAGCATTAACTTATCATAAGTCTCGGTACCTTCTTTTACGGTAAACCGTTCATCATCTAACAGTGTTTTTTTTATTCGTTGCTTATCAATACCTATTTCTTCAGCGTTTTCAATATAATAGGGATCAATGTATCCATAGGCCATGTATTCTGATATGATAAAGTCATAATAGGTTTCAAAATCGGGCTTAGTAAACAAATAAGCCTCCTTGTTATCACTTTGTAAATATTTCAGATAAAAGGTATTTGATAGTAAATGCAATAATCTAGCGGCTTCTTTATAACGCCTTCTCGCCATTAACAACCTGATTACATCTTGATAATACTCAAGCTTGGGATGCAATGTAATGGCTCTTTTTATATTCCAAATTGCCTTTTCCGGATCAGCAATAATTAAAAGTTTTGACTTTCGATAGTAACTCTTAGCCAACGATTCATGCTGATTTGCATGCTTATTGATGTACTCATGAACCTTCTGTGCATTATCAATCATACTTGCAGGTAGTACCGGAACTTCTTCCGCAACAGGTTGATCATCTCCACAACCGGCTAAACACCATACTAAAATGGTAAGTAATAAGATCTTTCTCATTTATTTTTCAGCAAAAATGGTTGAATCGTTATACCCTTTAGGAACATCTTCTGCAATGATATTTCCAGAATCATCAATTATATATATCGCTTTGGCCAATGATTCATAATCTTTTATCTTATTTTCTCTAAAGCCTACTTCAGTAATTGGTTTTTCCCAATTACGTTTAAACTCTTCTACGGTTACTTTACCATCATCAATTTTACAGCATTTAATTTTAGTTGCTGAACATTGACAGGCAATCATCTTTTTGGATAAGATTTCACCCGTTTTGCTGTACACCACTAAATTTGTATACACCGGTTGCATATCCGCTCCCGTAAACGTTATTGATGAATAAAGTACTGCCGTGTATATTGGTGTTTCTTTTACTTTACCAACATAGTAATAATCATTTGACACGTCTCTGCCAAAAGAGGTGTTTTGCATTTCAGGAATATAAGAAGCGAAATCATAACTTATAGGTTGCCTGTACTGGCTCATGTCAACTTGTTGAGGCAATATTTCTAAATTGCTTACATCCGTTGCAAATGAGTGCATATAAACATTAAAGAGTCCGCTATTATTATCTCCTAGGTTTTTAGCCAGCATTTTTATAACCAGTCCCTTGTATAATGCCTCCTGCTCTATTCCGGCTAAAACGGGATCGTTTTTAACCATAAGCGTATCAAACAAACCGTTTGAAAATGTCTCCTCCAGTGAATTCATGACTGACCAAAGATGTGCATTTTCATCTTTTCTCATGAGGTCATACTTATATATTTGGTAATAAGCACAAGCCTCCTTAAAAGTAATCTGTGCCACTGGCTGGAAATTCAACACTTTGGCTACCTGATATGCTTTAAGAGACTCCTCAACTGATTTTTCTCCCAACTTTGCATCAAACAATGCATTACCCAGTTCATAATAAGTTTTGGCATCTGGCAATACCAAAATTGATTCTTTAAACTTATTAATGGCTAATCGAGGGTTCTTTTCGTTCTTATATAAATCTACTCCTTTTAAAAATAACAACCTGCTTCTTTTTTTTAAAGAGTCTATATTCATCTCTTCTGCATCAAACAACATATCATATACCAAATCGGCATTGTATATGTCACTTTTTTTTAGTTTAATCAGTTTTACTTTTAAAACTCTTTCTTCATTGCGGTGTGAACAAGAGAATATTAAAAATAGTGCAGCAAAGAAAAGATATTGTAACGATTTCATTGGTCTAAAATAATACGGTAACAACTAAAGTAGATATTTTCAAATTGTTTACTTAATGTTATTCTCATTTAAAAGTGTTTTACCAGTTGGTTTATAGTTTGATTTACCATTAGGCTTACGCTTAAATGGTTTCTTTGGGCCATGAGATTTTTGATGCTCTTTTACTTCAGGATTATAAGCAGGAGCTTCACCCAACTCTTCCGGCAAAGGCATTTTTGGTATTTCGTAACCAATTAATGATTCAATGCTAAAAAACCTGCGTTTATCTCTTGGATTAATAAAAGTAATAGCCGTTCCTGTGGTTTCTGCGCGGGCAGTCCTGCCAATTCTATGAATATAATCTTCCGGATCAGGCGGAACATCGTAGTTAATAACCAAACTGATGCCATCCACATCAATACCACGTGAAAGAATATCTGTTCCAATCAATATTTGTACATCGCGGTTACGAAACGCACGCATAATCTCTTCTCTTTCCAACTGTTCCAAATCACTATGAAAAGCTTTTATCGTAAGTTTATTTCTTCTTAGCTCTTTGTCCAAATCCTTCACCTTATCTTTAGTACCTGCAAAAATAATCACGCTTCCATGTTCTTTATCTTTAAGCAGGTGTTTTAGTAATGCAGTCTTTTGGGTGTCATAGGTCATATAAGCTTGCTGCAATATACCTTCGGCAGGTTTACTAATGGCGATGCTTATTTGTTCAGGATGGTTTAATATTTTACTCGCCATTGCCCTTATTTTTGGAGGCATTGTAGCTGAAAACAATAGGGTTTGACGCTGAACAGGAAGGTATTTAATAATGCGCATAATGTCATCATAAAAACCCATATCAAGCATTCTATCAGCCTCGTCAAGAATAAGGTATTTAATGTTGCTCATATCAACAGAACCACTTGAGGTGAGCATAGCCAGCAACCTTCCCGGTGTGGCAATTACAATATCAGCCCCTTCCCTCATTGCCTTTTGCTGTTGAGAAAATATTTGGCCATCACCTCCTCCATAAACAGGAGCAGAACTAATCCCCGTAAAATAAGCGAGTCCCTCTACTTGTTGGTCAATCTGTTGAGCCAATTCTCTGGTTGGTGCAATAATTAATGTACTGAGTTTACCCAATCCATCATTAATCATATTGCTCATTACCGGAAGTAGGTAGGCCGCAGTTTTCCCTGTTCCTGTTTGAGCGCAGGCTATCAAGTCTTTTTTATTGAGTATTACAGGCATGGCCTGTTCCTGAATTGGGGTGGGATTCTCAAAACCCATAGCATCCAATCCATCTACAAGGGCTTGGTTGAAGTTAAAATCGTGAAATGTCAAAAGTTGATTTATTTAAAATGTACCGCAATATAAGGGAATAAATCCTATTAAGTTGATTGGCAAATTGTTGTTCACACAAATCTAAACGAATAAGGCTTGCTAACGAATTACCCAAGAATCAAACTCAATAACCACAGCTACAAACATGGATATACAAACCAATAAAATAAGTAGCTTGTGCATCCATTCTGTATGCACATTTTTTAGTACCATAAATGCCATAATTGCCAAGAACACAATCAAAGCAGATTGCTCCCACCAACTAATTTTAAGCAACAGGGCATTAAATCCAATTGATAACAAAATGCTAAATCCAATGAGTAGATAAATAAGCCTAAATTGACTAAAATAATAAACCTTCATATTAAACGACTCTTCAGTACGATTGGTTGGTAACAACACCTTAGCACACATGAATAAGCTAATCGGGTACAACAATATAAACAACAGTATTGGTAAATTAAACTCGGTATAGGTGCTGAGTTTGTAAGTAATAAACCAATCTTGGACATGCAAGAACAACACAAATACTATCCAAAGTGTATGCGGCCAGTAAAATTTTACGCGTTTAATATCATATAACAGATCAGCAAAAGCCGATAACAATTGTGCTATTCCTAATCCTAAGATAATAGAAATAAGAATAGATACATACTCAAAAGGGCTAAGTTGGGTGATATTCATATTAATTATAATATGAAGTTAACAATGCCGAGTAGAATAAATATCACACCAATAATTTTATTTCCATACAAGTTTAAACGCTTTACCCAAATACTGTTGTGATTTAACTGAATAAGATACAATAGTAAAATGTGGAGCAAAAAGGCCCCTACTCCCGTTCCAACTATAAATGTATATTGTAATACATGGTTATGAAACTGAAACCCTTTAATACCTAACCAAGTAATAGCACCAAACCAAAACAATATTAATTGAGGATTAAGTAACCCCAATAAAAAACCAAGCACAAAACCAGATTTACTGCCATTTTGTTGCTTTAACTTATTTGCGTTTTTACTGATAATTAACACTACCCCAAGAGCAATGAACACGAACGAAAACCCAAAAGAAAATTGATCAATAACGTTCTCATAATCCATAATTACTAGCGAAAACCGCATTGCGACATAGGATGCTAAAAGCTCAGGAACGGACCCTCCTAGTGCTACATACCTTGCACGTTTAAACTGATTATTTAATGCAGTAAAAACAACTGCCATATTAACAGGTCCAGGTTGAATTGAACCCGCAAAACTAATTACTGAAGCCAATGATAAATACAAAAACACTTCT
>RDYC01000322.1 GCA_004293295.1 Bacteroidota bacterium | reverse complement strand
AACAGCACATATGACACCAGAAACAAACTGGAAAGCACAAAAGTGAGGATATTGGTATTTTTATGGGCGTTAATTTGTTTGTTTTTTATAAAATATAAAGATACCAACAACAACACACTGCATGTGGCATTAATAAAAGCATTGAGTTTAGGTAGCCCGTAAACAAATGCGGGAATTACATCGGGTCTGGGAATAAGTTTACGGTTAAGCACCACTACGGCCAAAAATACCACAATGGAAAGGGCCATTACCACCCTAAAATAAAGTTGGTCTTGTTTATTTGAATTCACTGTATTCATATAATAATACTTTTACTTCTCCTTTTAAACGTTTCATTTCCGCATCGTCCAGCGCATCGTACATGCCCCTGATGCGGTTTTGTTTGTCTATTAGCAAAATTTGCTGGCTATGATCAATGGTTTTGTCTTCAATAGAAACCGGTAATAAAAAACCACGGCCAATTTTAAACATGTTTTCCTTATCGGTGGTGGCAAAGTGCCAGTTGTTGCCTTTAATGCCCATTCTGTTGGCATACGCAGCCAACACCGGCACAGTATCGTTTTCCGGGTCAACCGTAAACGAGATTACACTCACCGGAGTTTCACTGTATTTAACCCCTTTATCTTTGGCCACATTGCGGTTTTTTTCAGCCAGGTCTTCCATCTCGTTATACACCTGTTGCAACCTGCGGTTCATGCTGGGGCAAACATCCTTACACGAAGCAAAAAAGAAATTAACCAAATAAATGCCTTGGTTTACATTGGCCTGTGTAATGGTTTCACCGCGTTGGTTGGTTACCTTAAAATCAGGCACCTGGTAGTAAATGGTATCCTTAACGGTTACCCCGTCCGGCTCAATGCGCTCCCCAAAAATGGGCAGTTGCATGTAGTTTTGTTTTCCGGTGTTCAGGATGTAAAATATCAAGATAGGGGCCAGAATGATTCCTAAACTTAATAAAAAATGTTTGCGTTTCATGTTTAAATTTAGCCAGATGTACACAATAAGAGGTAGTGTTTTGCACTACCTCTTCTATAACAATTTCAATAAAGTGTTGTTTTAATATTAGTGTCCATGTCCACCGTCTTGGTGTTGCTCAGCAGGAGCATGTATCACTTGATTGCCTTCCACATTGCGGGCATTATCTGTGTAGTTACCCTCTATAACCATTAAGGTAATCAGGTAAATCACAAAACTCATGGGCAAAACAATCATCCACACCAAAAACTTGCGCTCAAATTTCATGTGCATAAAAATGCCCACAATAAAATATGCCTTAACCAATCCCAATACAATAAACAAGTAGTTGCGGTATATGCTAGGAGAGAAGATAAAATAGAAACCAATATCCACTAAGGTTAATACCAACAATATCCAAAAGGTTTTCCAGATTTTGGCTTTCATATCAGAAGGAGACTCGGTATGCTCTAAATGTTCGGTTGCTTCGTGTGCTGACATAATATAATAAACTTGAAAGTTGAATGAATAATAAATATAAAAATCAGATGAGGTAATAGAATGTAAATACAAACACCCAAACTAAATCAACAAAGTGCCAGTATAAACCTACTTTTTCCACCATTTCATAATGGCCACGTTTTTCAAACACCCCATTCATGGTTTGAATAAGGATGATGATATTGATAACCACTCCGCTAAATACGTGGAATCCATGAAACCCTGTTACAATAAAGAACAAATCGGCAAAAGCTACCGGACCATATTCGTTTTGAAATAAGTTTGCACCATGAACAACTGTTCCATCAGCTAAGGTTTTACCCGCTTCTGAACCAACAATAAATTGTGTCCACTCCCAAGCTTGGCAGCCCAAAAATGCGGCACCACCAATAATGGTCATAATCATGTATTTTACCACTTCGCCTTTGGCCATGCGGTGACCTGCTTCAACTGCAAGTACCATGGTTACTGAACTGGCAATGAGGATAAACGTCATTAAGCTCACAAACATCAATGGCAAATGCATGCCATGTAAAAATGGAAAATGGTTAAACACATGGTCAGGCGAAGGCCAAGGATTATCGGTTACGCCAGCAAAACTGTGGCGGATAAAACCATATGAAATCAATAAGGTAGAGAATGAGAATGCATCCGATAAAAGGAAGATCCACATCATTAATTTACCATAACTTACGCTAAAGGGAGATTTTCCGCCTCCCCACTGAGCTCTAGGGTCTGTTGTTAAAGTAGCTGAGTTTGCCATATATTCTGTTAATCTGTTTGCTGTTTATTAACGGTTCAACAATAAGAAAAAGTAAAGATAAATCCATGTAATACCTAAAAAATGCCAGTAAGTAGTGCACAAATTTATGGTGAGTAAGTTCTTTTTATGAACGTTAAGTTGAAATGCCTTAATAAGTGTTACCAACACAAAAATAATTCCGCCAACCATGTGGGCCAAATGCACCCCTGAAATTACGTAAAAGAACGATTCAGACGGGTTACCGACAAAGTGAATATTATTGGCCACAAGTGCCTTCCAGCCTAGCAATTGGCTAACACAAAATGCCACACCCAAGCCAAACGTAATCATTAAACTTGTTTTGAGGGAAGCCAATTCATCTTTTTTAGCCATAGTGTAAGCCCATTGCATGGTTACACTGGAAAGTATGGCAATAACCACACTGATAACAAAATGCACAGGAATATCAAAGGTTAACCAATTGCCTTCTCCACGCCTAACAATGTAAGCACTGGTAAAGGCTGCAAACAACATGACACTGGCTACAATAAGCAGCCAAACCACAAATTTAGTGGGGTTAATATTCGGTTGTTCTTTTAAATCTTGCTTTACAGATACCATCATAACTCGTTAAATTTTATCAAATAAATAAGCAAATTGTACCAAAGGTAAATATAAAAACGAAGCAAACATCAGGCGTTTTGCATCCTTATTGTCGCAGGTTTGGTATAGCCTCCATGCAAAATAACTAAGCACTAATCCACCGGCAATGGCTATAATGCCTGAGGTTATTCCACTAAAGCCTTCAAACGTAGGCATTAGCCCGATTGGCAACAAGCATACGGTAAATGCCAAGGTAATTAATGCTGAAGTTTTATCTTTATCGTGTGTGGGCAACATTTTAAATCCGGCACGTTTATAATCGTCATCCAAAATCCAAGCAATGCTCCAAAAATGGGGAAACTGCCAAAAAAATTGCACACCGAACAAAATAAGTGCCTCGTAGGTAATTTGGTTTGAAAAGGCGGTATAGCCGATTAATACGGGCAATGCACCCGGGAACGCACCTACAAAAACCGAAATAGGGGAGATGCGTTTCATTGGTGTGTAAATAAAGGCATACAGTACCAACGAAACAAAGGCGATAAAACCTGCCAGTGCATTTAAATAAGTAGCAATGATAATAACACCTGCAACACCCATAGCTGAACTGGCCAATGCGGCCTCCATATTACTCATCCTATTGGTAGCAACAGGTCGGTTGGCAGTACGCACCATCAACTTGTCGTAGTTTTTTTCAATAATTTGGTTAATGCCATTGGCAGCACCGGTAACTAAAAAACCACCAACAGCCAAAATCACCAAATCAATGGCATTGATGCCTGCGGAAAACGAGGCTGTGGCGTAGGTAATTACCGCTGAAAGCACTACCAAAAAGGTAAGCCTGGTTTTAACCAATTGGTTATAATCAGTTACTTTTTGTTTCCAAGCACTTACGGCTATGGTTTGTTGTTGAGTTATTTCCAATGTTTATATTCTTGAACCAATGCTTTAAGCATCGGCATTTTTTACTTTCGAAAACAAAATAATCGCAATAAAAAGCTGCACCCCACAAATTAAACTCCCCACAAATAAGTGGGCACTTTGTATTTGTTTAGGAAATCCGAAGTTATCAAGCACTTTACCGCTAAATACCTGCAATGCAATTAATAAAAGCAACGCAAGCACCGATTTATAAATCACGCTATTTCTGGCAAAAGCAGCATAACACTTATAAACCAATAACGCTGTAAGTGCCACACTTACCAAAGAGAACGTGCGGTGAAATTTAAAAATGTTTCCGAGCAACCCCACCCAATGAATCCTATTTTGTTCACCGGTTATTAAGGCTACGGCATCTACATTTTCGCGCACTTGTGTTCCGCTTACGGTTTGTATAACAGATACCACGAGGATAACCACCATCAGCAACTTTAAAGAACGATCGTTATTTGCCTGAATCACTTCAAATGTTTGCGATTGGGTAATGGTGTAAATCAGTAACCCCACTATCAACAATGCAATCATCATGTGGATGGTAACCATCCAGTGAGCCAGGTTAGTGGCCACTACTTTTGCCCCAATCCATCCCTGAAAACCGGTTAATACCAAGGCCAATAAACTTAGCCAAAATATTGCAGGTTTTACTTTAAGGTAAGGGAAAGCAAAAACCACTGTTAAAAATACAAAGAACCCGGTGAGTACGCCTATTAAGCGATTGATATACTCTGTCCATGTTTTGTAAGCGTCAAAATCTGCTACTTCATGGGCTTCAGTTCTAAATATTTCTTTATAGTTGGCCGGCAGTTCGCTTACATCACTTGGGGGCACCCATTTACCAAAACACTTTGGCCAATCGGGGCAACCCATTCCACTTCCTGTGCTTCGAACCAACCCTCCAACAAAAATCAGGAAGAACACAGAGGCAATAGTTAAAATACCAAAGCGCCTGAACCTTCTAACTGCTTTTTGGTTGTTATCCATTATTACTTGGCAATGCCAAACAATTTTTTCAATACACTAAACATCACTACTTCATGTTTAGCGGCTGCTGCCACAGGTTGGGTTGATGGTGTGTAGGTGGCCGGATTCGGTTCATCTAACGGATCAACTTGTCCTGCATCAGGCACATTTTGAGGAATAAAGTCATCATCAGCACCCGGTTTGCTATAATCGTAAGCCCAACGGTATACATGAGGAATTTCACCCGGCCAGTTGCCATGTATGTGCTCTACCGGAGCAGTCCACTCCAAGGTGTTTGATTTCCAAGGGTTTTGCACCGAACGAGTACCTTTAAATATGCTGTAGAAGAAATTGTATAAAAATAACAATTGAGCCATACCACCAACAATAGCGGCTATGGTAATAAACTGATTCATATCCACAAACACATTAAACTGGTCGTAAGCGGTGTTGGCGTAGTACCTGCGAGGCACACCTGCAAGACCCATAAAGTGCATAGGGAAAAATACGCAATAAGCTGAAATCAACGTCAACCAAAAGTGCATATAACCCAATGTTGGATTCATCATGCGTCCATACATGCGCGGGAACCAGTGGTAAATACCACTGAGCATACCAAAAATAGCCGCACTACCCATTACCAAGTGGAAGTGAGCCACCACAAAATAGGTATCGTGTAAGTTAATATCTAGTGCTGCGTTACCTAAGTAAATACCTGTTAATCCACCTGATATAAAGAAAGAAACCAATCCAATGGCAAACATCATGGCAGGAGTTAACTGTAAGTTACCTTTCCACAAAGTAGCCATGTAGTTAAAGGTTTTAACGGCTGATGGTACTGCAATAATCAATGTTCCAAGCATAAATACCGAACCTAAAAACGGATTCATACCGGTAACAAACATGTGGTGTCCCCAAACGATAAATGAAAGGAAAGCAATGGCAAGGATAGAACCCACCATGGCGCGGTAACCAAAAATTGGTTTGCGTGAGTTGGTGGCAATTACTTCAGAGGTAATACCTAAAGCAGGTAACAATATAATGTACACTTCAGGATGGCCTAAGAACCAGAATAAATGTTGGTAAAGGATTGGGCTTCCACCCACACGCTCAATACCACCAGCTAATTCAGCGGCAATTTCATTTAAGTAAAAACTGGTTCCAAAACTTCTGTCGAATATTAACAATAAACCAGCGCCTAGTAATACCGGGAATGATAACAAACCTAATACGGCTGTAATTAAAAATGCCCAAATGGTTAACGGCATACGCGTCATTTTCATTCCTTTGGTACGCATGTTTAATACCGTGGTGATGTAGTTGATACCACCTAACAATGCCGAAACAATGAATAGAATAATAGCCACCAACCACAAAGTCATACCCGTGCCTGAGCCTGGAATAGTTTTAGGCAATGCCGATAGTGGCGGATAAACTGTCCATCCTGCCGATGCTGGACCTCCATCAACAAACAATGATGAAACCAACACCACTGATGATAGGAAGAAAAACCAGTAAGACAACATGTTTAAGAAAGGAGAAGCCATATCACGCGCTCCCACTTGCAAAGGAATAAGCAAGTTGGAGAAAGTACCACTTAAACCAGCTGTTAATACATAAAATACCATGATGGTACCATGTATGGTAATTAAGGCCAAATAAAAGTTAGGGTCAAGTTTACCATCTTTACCCCATTGGCCGATAACGCTTTCCAAAAATGGAAATTTCATATCAGGATAAGCCAATTGCAAACGGAAAATAAGCGACATGCTCATTCCCAATACTCCCATAATGATACCTGTAACAAGAAATTGCTTGGCAATCATCTTGTGGTCCA
>RDYC01000321.1 GCA_004293295.1 Bacteroidota bacterium | reverse complement strand
TGGGCGTTAGGCTTCACAAGGTCAAAACGGTGTAAGTTGTGCCGCTCAATCAGGTTAATTAACAGGGTAGGATAGTTGGGATTGGTGGCATACCCGGCTCGCTTTAAGCCCTCTGCCCATCCTTTATAGTCTGTAGGCTCAAGGTCAAATAAAAATGCATAACGTTGGCCATTCATTAAAAAATTAGAATGATCACGGTAACTGTCTTCAGCAGTTGGGTACTTTCTAAAACACTCTTGAGCTTCATCATCATCTTCACGTATGCTTTCACCAGTCCAGTCTTTTTTACATTTAATTCCAAAATGGTTATTGGCTACCAAAGCCAATCGGCTGTTTCCATTACCACTTTCTAAAAGCCCTTGAGCCAAGGTAATGCTTGCAGGAATGCGGCTTCGGTGCATTTCTGCCACAGCTATTGTACTGTATTTCTCCAAATACTGTTCAACAGTTATTTTAAAGGGGAACTCAGTAGTAGGTTTCGGCTGGGCATATAGTTTAAAATGCCAAACAGAGCAAACCACATGTAACACAAACAAAGTAATAAACCGCATGTAACAAAGTTAAAAGGATATTACCATTAGGTAAGGCATTGCAAAAGCGGTTTTCCCACAGGTGTACATTCTGGTGGGCAATAGTTTGATAAACGAAGGTTATATACATTCGATTGTACTTAAGAATTTACTAATATCAAGGCACATTCATAATAATTTATAAATTTGTTGGTTAGGTAACATACATAACGTTGCACAATACATGGTACAAAAAGCACAATTAAACTGGGCGGCAATATTGCTGTTATTTGGTTTTAATAACTTAATTTGGGCACAACATGCCCCAACAGCCTTGGATAAAACACCTGAGTGGGCTGTTTCCGTTGATAAGAAAGACGTAAAAGTAGGGGATATTGTGGAGGCCACGTTTACCAGTACCATTGAAAAGGATTGGTACATGTACAGCAACGATTTTGACCCCAACTTAGGGCCAATTGCTGCTGAGTTTACTTTTGAGAAAAATGCCACCTACAAATTAGTGGGCAAGGCAAATCCTGTGGGTGCAAAAAAGCATTACGAAGAAATATGGAAAGGTGATGTGTCCATTTTTAAAAAGAAGGCTGTTTTCAAGCAAAAAATTCAGGTATTAAAGCCGAACCCGGTTATAAAGGGGTCAATATATTTTCAAGAGTGTAATGAAATTAGTGGTGTTTGTATGCCACCTTTTGATGTGCCCTTTGAAGTGAAAGTTTCTGTTGCTCAAGAGCAGTCAGGAGCTGCTGATGAGGTTGTTCCCAGTGATACCAGTATCCAAGAAAAGGTTGCTGAGGAACAAATAAAAGATACCGCAACCCAAGATAAGACAACATTTGCTCCTGTGCCCGATAAAAAACCGGAGCAAGAATCGTTTGTTGCATTTTTATTATTGGCTATGCTAGGCGGGCTGGTGGCAGTTGCAACCCCATGTGTGTTTCCCATGCTTCCAATGACTGTTAGTTTCTTTACCAAGAAGAGTGAAACCAGGATACAAGGCATTACCCGCGCTTTTACATTTGGCTTATCTATTGTTGGAATTTACGCTTCGTTGGGTTTAATTTTTGCCTTTTTTGGCTTAGGCCCCGATTTTGGAAATTGGTTAAGCACCCATTGGTTGCCGAATATTTTGTTTTTTATCATTTTCATGGTTTTTGCAGCATCTTTTTTAGGGCTGTTTGAAATAACACTACCACATGCTTTTGTAAATAAGGTTGATAGTAAGAGCAGCATGAGCAGCTTTGTGGGCATATTTTTTATGGCTTTTACCTTGGTGTTGGTTTCATTTAGTTGCACAGGCCCTATAGTGGGCAGTTTGTTGATAGAAGCAGTTGGAGGTAAGTTTTTAAAACCACTTATGGGAATGGCAGCCTTTGGTGCGGGACTTGCGCTTCCTTTTACTGTATTTGCCATTTTCCCAAGCTACTTGCAAAACTTGCCTAAATCAGGTGGGTGGTTAAACTCTGTTAAAGTGGTGCTGGGCTTTATTGAAGTGGCATTTGCGTTTAAATTTTTGAGCATTGCAGATGTGGTTTACCATTGGGGAATACTTGACCGTGAAGTTTATTTGGCCATTTGGATTGTGCTGGCCATTTTGTTGGGCATGTACTTTTTGGGTAAGCTAAAATTCAGCCATGATAGTGATTTGCCTTTTATCAGTGTGCCTCGTTTTTTTATGGCAGTTGCTTCTTTTTCATTTGGGGTATACATGATTCCGGGCTTGTTTGGAGCCCCGTTAAAGGCTTTATCGGGACTGCTGCCGCCTATGCAAACGCAAGATTTTATTTTGGGACAAGGCACGGTAGCTACCAATGAACACCAAAGTAATACCAATGTTAAACATGCGGATTTTTTGCATTTACCCCATGGCATTACCGGCTATTTTGATTACAAGCAAGCCTTAGAAGAATCAAAAAAACAAAACAAACCGATTTTTATTGACTTTACCGGGCACGCCTGTGTAAACTGCCGCAAAATGGAAGAGTATGTTTGGGCCAAACCGGAAGTGTTAAAGCGGTTAAAAAACGACTTTATTGTGGTGAGTTTATATGCTGACGAAAGAAAAGTGCTTCCCGAAAACGAATGGTATACGTCTAAGCGTGACGGAAAAATTAAAAAAACCATTGGAGAGCAAAACCAAGATTTGCAAATTAGTAAGTATAACTTTAGCGCACAACCGCAATATGTGATTATTGACGGCAACGAAAATCAATTGTCAGGCCCTAAGTTTTTTGATACCGAGGAGCAAACTTTTATTGATTTTTTAGATGCCGGAAAAAACAACTTCAAACAAACACACCCATAATGACACAGCTTATTAAACAACACTTTATAGAAGCGAATGATGTACTAAATCAATTTTTGGCTGACGAAAAAAATTTTATTGCTATTGAAGGTGGAGGGAAATTAATGGTAGAGGCACTGGCTTCAGGGAAAAAAATAGTGAGCTGTGGCAATGGCGGTAGTTTATGCGATGCCATGCATTTTGCCGAAGAACTTACGGGTAGGTATAGAAACGACAGAAAGCCCTTTGCAGCTATCGCCATCAGTGATGCTTCACACATGGCTTGCGTTGGTAATGATTATGGCTATGAATATGTGTTTAGTAGGTATTTGGAGGCTGTAGGTAACGAAGGTGATGTATTATTGGCCATATCTACCAGTGGCAATAGTAAGAACGTTTTAAATGCTATAGATGTGGCCAAGCGCAAAGGAATAAAGGTGGTTGGACTTACGGGAAAAGACGGAGGAAAAATGAATGGCTTATGTGATGTAGAAATACGGGCACCGCATAGCGAGTATGCCGATAGGGCTCAGGAAATACACATTAAATGTATACATGCATTGATAGATTATATTGAGCGAAACAGCCTTTAAGCAGGCGCAAATAAAAAGAGCCGTGATCAATCAATCACGGCTCTTTTTGTTTATCAGTGTTAGAAATTAAACTGTTTTTGCTTCTGTTTCTGCTGCTTGATTATTTGCCGCTAGAATTTCGTCTTCCTGATTTTTTGATGCCTCAAAAGGGCGTTTGCCTAAAATTTCTTCCAAGTCATGCTGAAACAAGATTTCGCGTTGCAGCAAAATTCTTGATAGCTCTTCTAACTTATCTTTTTTATCCAACAACAATTGTTTGGTTTTTGAGTAGCACAAGTCAATTTGATTGCGCACTTCTATATCAATCATCTCAGCTGTTTTATCACTGTATGGTTTGGTAAAACCGTACTCATTATTAGGGTCATAAAAACTTACATTTCCTACTTTTGAGTTCATACCATAAATAGTAACCATGGCATAAGCCATTTTGGTAATGCGTTCCAAGTCATTTTGTGCTCCGGTGCTTATGCGGCCAAAGATGATGTCTTCAGCTACACGTCCACCAAGCGTCATGCACATCATGTTTTCCATTTGCTCGGTGGTATACAAGTATTGGTCTTTTGGCAGATATTGCGCGTAGCCCAATGCAGCTACACCACGCGGCACAATACTTACTTTAACCAAAGGGTCAACATCTTTTAAAAACCAGCCAACTATGGCGTGCCCGCTTTCGTGGTAAGCAATAATTTCTTTTTCTTCCGGAGAAATAATTTTGTTTTTCTTTTCCAATCCGCCAATCACACGATCAATGGCATCTTGAAAATCCTGCATTTCAATTTTATCTTTTGATTTACGAGCAGCAATTAACGCAGCCTCATTACACACATTGGCAATTTCAGCTCCGGCAAATCCAGCGGTTTGTGTAGCCAAGCGGTCAGGATTTACATCTTCATTTAACCGCAACGGTTTTAAATGCACTTTAAAAATCTCTGCGCGTCCGGCCAAATCCGGCTTATCAATAGAAATCTGGCGATCAAACCTTCCCGGGCGTAATAATGCGGAGTCTAAAATATCGGGACGGTTTGTGGCCGCAAGAATAATTACCCCTAAATCTGTTGAGAAACCATCCATTTCAGTAAGCAACTGGTTTAAGGTATTCTCTCGCTCATCATTACCTCCTTGCACCATGTTTCTTCCCCTAGCACGTCCCACGGCATCAATTTCATCAATAAAAATAATACAAGGAGCTTTTTCTTTAGCTTGACGGAATAAATCGCGCACACGGCTGGCACCAACCCCTACAAACATCTCCACAAAGTCAGAACCTGATAACGAGAAGAAAGGAACTCCCGCCTCACCTGCAACAGCCTTAGCCAATAATGTTTTTCCTGTGCCGGGAGGGCCTACCAATAAGGCACCTTTAGGTATTTTACCACCTAGGTTGGTATATTTTTTTGGATGTTTTAAGAAGTCAACAATCTCCATAATTTCTACCTTGGCTTCATCCAAACCGGCAACATCCTTAAACGTAACTTTTACTAAGTTTTCTTTATCAAATAGTTGGGCTTTTGATTTGCCGATGTTGAATATTTGTCCGCCTCCACCGGCACCTCCGCCCATTCTGCGCATCAATAACATCCATAATCCCAACAACAAAACCAGTGGAAATATCCACGCAATAATATCGCTGAAATAATTGTGTTCCGTAGTATACTCCACCGGAATTTGAATCACCTGTCCGGGGTTGCGTTTGGCATATTCTGCCTCTGCATCCTTTAAATCGGCACGGAACTGGGTTACATCACCAATTTCGAAAAAATAATGCGGGCCAACCTTTTCGCCAAAAAAGGTACGGTCTTTTAAATCCTTATAAATCGGGTTTTTTAGGGCATCTTCTTTTAAGGTTACCTCAGCCCTTTTCTCATTAACTATGGTAATTGATTTCACGTTATTACCCATAATCATATCCGTTTGCACCTTAAACCAGGTTGTTTTTAAGGCAACATCTTTTGGCAGAAGCAACGAGAAAAAGAATATTACGGCAATAAGGGCATAAATCCAATAAAAATTAAACTTGGGAACTTGCGGAAGCTTGGTTTTTTTTGGTCCTTGACTTGGATCTCGCGGACGAAGATCGTTTGGTTGATTATCTGTCATTTACTTTCTATCGTGTTTATTAATTATTTTATTAAGCAATACTAAGTGCAAATTGTTTTATTAAAAATTAAACTGGTTGTTTTGGCAGGGTAGCATAGGCCCAACTCTGGGTAAACGGAGCAGTAAACCCGGTGTTAAACTCACCAATTGTTAAAACCGTTTTGTTAAAAAATAAGGTTTCGTCACCAATACTTCCATTGGCATAACCTTCCAGTACTTGCCTTTTATCGGCAATATGTACCACATTATTCGCAACATACTCTAGTTGAAGGCGGTTAAACAAGGACAATCCTAATGTTTTTTCCCATTGCTGCACCAAATGCACCGATTTATCAATGCCACATCCACTCACATCATACTGGGCTGTATCCACTGCAAAAACCAAAAACACTCCGTGAAATATAGCAAAGGAGGCTTTTAGTGGTTGTTGATGGGCGGTCCATTGTTCAGCAAATGCCTTGCCTTCTCGCAACAATAACTCTTGTTGGGAATCTGTTAAAACAGTAGGGGCTGCATAAACCCATATGCGGGCATCTAAAGGAAGTTGGTTGAATTCAACGTGCATGAGTTCGCAAAAGTAACCAAAAATCAAGCCATTGCCATAATGGCGTAATACTATTATTTATTTACTTGGCATTAATGCTTGTAACACGTTTTTGTTTATCAATCAACTTGATTATAAAATACTTAAAAACAAATAGTTATATTCTGTTAGCCGGTGGCACAAATTTTAATAGGCGGTGAATCGGCTTATTTATTAGGTTAAATAACTGACAGGCGTTTATGCCTGTGCCATTGTAGGCATCAAGGTAAATATGTATCATTGCAGCGCATGCAAATTAACCAACACCAACTGATTATTATTGGCGCAGGACCGGCAGGTTGTGCAACTTCACTTTTTTTAGCCAAACATAAAATTCCACATACCATTATTGAAAAGGCCATTTTTCCACGAGACAAAGTATGTGGCGATGCTTTAAGCGGTAAAACCGTATACGTATTAAACCAGTTGGATAAAAGCATCATCCCAACATTTGACAGCCAA
>RDYC01000320.1 GCA_004293295.1 Bacteroidota bacterium | reverse complement strand
TTTACAAACAGGGGATTTAGAAAATTCTTATATAGGGACCAATTATAGCGCAGCCAGTTGGCGACAGGATGTAGGTAAACAAAGTGTAATGGGGGCGATGCTTACAAATAAATTCGTCAACGGAGATTTTTATACCACAGCAGGTGTAAATGGCAGATTCAGTACGGCTGAATTCTTTAAGAATAAAAACTTGGATATAGGTTGGGCAATTGTTAAAACGCACCGAACAGATACAGCTTACCAACCTGAGGCCTTTGCTTACCGAGCTTTTATTAGCTATCCCAATGATAAGTTTAGCCTGTTTGCGTCAACCCAGCGAAGTCCGCAAGAGTTCAATCCTGAAATTGGGTTATTGTTGAGGCAAAATTTTATAGAGTCTTTTGCAGAATTTGCTTATAAGCCGCGTCCAAAAAACAGGTTTAAATGGATTCGGCAGTTTGAGTTTGCTCCCATAAGTTTTACCAATGCGCAATATGATGATACGCGAGACTTACAATCCTTTGAATATAGGGTGCAATATTTTGGACTAGAAACAAGAAAAGGGGAGCGGTTTACCATGGATTACCGCATTGTAGCAGAAGGACTCATCAATGATTTTCGTATTGGTAATGATATTGTTATCCCTAAAGGAACCTACTGGTGGCGGCAAACGTCCACCGAAATTCGCACCTTCAGGGGCCGCACGTTGTCTTTGGCAAGCCGCTTGGTAAGGGGAGAGTTTTATGAAGGAACCACCACACAATTGCGGTCAGAGCTTTTTTGGAGAACAGGGAAGTTTTTTAACGTGAATTTACGTTATGAGTTAAACGATATTAAACTGCCGCAAGGTAATCTGCGAACCGATTTAATAGGCAGTAGGATAGAATACGCCATCAACCCAAATGTATTTGGCTCAGTGCTTACCCAATGGAATAGCGCACAGGAGCAAATGAGCTTTAATTTCAGGTTACAGGTAATTCCTGAAATTGGCACAGACTTCTTTCTTATTGTAAACCAAATTTACGACACCCAGGGAGATAAGGTTACCATGCTGCGTACAACAATATTGGGTAAGCTGGTATGGCGATTCACCATTTAATTCATCACCAATAGTTTTTTGGTGGCTGATAGGCCGTTTTCAGTAACCACCACCCAATAAACTCCATTGGATAATCCGTTTAATGATAGGGTTATGTTTTGGGTAAACGCACCTGTTTGCAAGGTTTTACCCATTACATCAATCAAATGATAACTAGCAGTATTTACTGTAGATTTAGACAGTATTGCTTCTTGTTGAGCCGGATTGGGATAAATTTCAATATGTATTTTTTGCGGAGTGTTATCCGTTAAGCCGGATGTAAGTGTGGCCTTTCTGATGCAAGCTTTCCATATTTTTTTTCTTGTACCATCTTCGGAGGTAACACGCCAGGTGTATTCCATCGGGGCCACGGCAATTTTTTCTAAAAGGGAAATATTGCTTACTGCTCCCTGCGAAAGCTGGTGGGTGAATACCGCAGAATCGGCATTGCTTTGGTGAGGGATTACAAAATAATAAGTGCGGTTTTCATAATCTAATATGGTACTATCGGGGTAAGCAATATCCAATTGGGCAAACCAACTATCGGCATTACCAAGTTTCACACCACGCGCACTTGCACCACCTAATGCAACAATATCTGCACTATCCATAATATAGCTGCGGGTTTGCAAGCTGCTTACAAACATGTCGGCAGTTTCATCGTCATTATCAGCAAAAATTAAAAAACCTTGGTCGTTACCACTTCTGGAATTATTCCAAATGGCCCAGCGGCTATCGGTACTAATTTCACTAGCCCCAACATAAGTTCCATTAATAAACTTCTTTAGTAACCCGGCTTCACAATCAACCGTAAAAGCTATTCTTGTCCAGGTATTTGGCGCAATGTTGCCATGGTAATCACCGGATATACCCAATCTGCCACTGGGGTTAATAAATAATTCTGCATCATTTCGGTTGGTAACACTGGTTTGAAAGAGGGATATCCATTTTCCGACCGATGAAGTTGGCACTAAAATATCCATGATAATGGTAAAGGTTCTATCTAAAATACCATAATCTTCTACTCGTGAGTTGTTGTAAACCAACAAAGCATTTTCTGGCAGCATAGCAGGTACTTTCATCACCACTTTATCTACTCCTTCAATAGGAGGTAAATTAAATAAACTGCATGAGCCAAATACAGGTACTTGTCCAACTGGTGGATTTTCGTGTTTTAGGTGCCGCAATTGAGAGCCAACACCTGTTCCGAATAAGTTTCCCTCAAATAGCCAGTTGCCCACAACGGTTGAATCAAAAGCTGTTCCCGGAGGCAAATTGTTGCAAATTTGTTTCTTAGCTTCCCAAGGGCGGTCGCTCTCAAAACCATCAGCCCCATTGTTTAATGCCTCTTGTATTTGTGTTGGGTCGTTTAAGGTAAACACCACCACCTTACTTCCAGCTTCGTGTACTTTTTGGGTAAAGGTAGCCCACCCACTATCCACCATTCTGCCGCTTGATACTTCAAAAGCAAAACAACCCAGGTTGATGCATTGCTGATAGAAGTTGATATCATCTATAGCATCAGGAAACCTGCCTGCTTGATACCAAATCCAAGGGGAGTTGGGCAACTGCTGCCTGAAATTGTTAGCATCCGCTATGGTTGCTATGGCAGGTAAAAAACGATCAGGGGCAACTCCGCTTGAGACCATAGCATTCTTAAGGGCGGTAACGGTGTATGATTTTAAATCCAAGTATAAATGCCCATCATACTTTTCAGCCACCAATAAAGCTTCAACCAGGGTTGGAATTTTGATGTTGTTAAAATGGCTGCCTTTCCATGAACCGACTTCCCACTGCTTTAATTCAGCCAAGGTGTAGTTACTCAATTTGCCGCTTGTGTTCATGGTGCGGTGTACTGAACTTTCATCGTGAAACAATACAGCATGCCCATCTTTAGTTAATGAGATGTCTATCTCAGCATATTTTACACCCCTTTTAAAAAGTTCTTCCAAAGCCATTAATGTATTCTCCGGATAAACAGCAGAATAGGCCCTATGCCCAATGGTTAAAAACTTACAAGTATCAAAATTAATAACAGGCGGTGAGCATTGGCTGTAAACATGCGTTGTGATAAACATAACCGTTATTGTAGCGAAGAAAATTTTACGCATATAAGTTGGCATATAATTGCGCAAATGTAAACATATAATTAAAAAATTGCTCACAGTTGGATTAAAAAGCAGGTCAGTGATTTGCGCACGCACTTTATTTAATTTATTGAGCTAATGCCTTACCTTTGCGGCATGAATGATAAAAGGCCGCTTATTTTAGTGAGTAACGATGATGGCATTACAGCCCCCGGTATAAGAAATTTGGTTGAAGCCGTAAAACATTTAGGCGAGGTAGTAATTGTAGCTCCAGACAGTCCACAAAGTGCCATGGGACATGCCGTTACTATTAGTAAGCCGTTAAGATTAGATAAGACGGATATTTATGGAGACATATTGGCTTACCAATGCAGCGGAACGCCCGCTGATTGTGTAAAGTTGGCTGTTGATAAGGTATTGCACCGCAAGCCTGATTTGATGGTGTCAGGTATTAACCACGGGAGTAATTCCAGCATAAATATTTTATACAGTGGTACCATGAGCGCAGCCATGGAAGCAGCCATTGAAGGCATACCGGCAGTTGGATTTAGTTTATGCGATTTTGCTTATGATGCCGATTTTAGTTTAGCTAAAAAAATTGCTACACGTGTAGCGGCCAACATACTGAATAATGGATTACCACAAGCTACACTGCTTAATGTAAACATACCTAAAATAGCCGAAAGTGATTTTAAGGGAGTGCGGGTATGCCGGCAAGCCAATGCAAAATGGAAAGAAGAGTTTGATGAGCGTTTGGACCCCAATGGCAGAAAATACTTTTGGCTAACGGGCAAATTTGTAAACAACGATAAAGGAGACGATACCGATGAATGGGCATTGGCCAACCATTATGCGAGCCTGGTTCCCGTACAGTTTGATTTAACCGCTCACCATGCTATGGCAAATTTAAACAGTTGGGAATATACGATTTAACCCACTTTTCAGTTATATAAAACAAGTTTATTCATCCTCACATTTTTTACTTAGGCTCAACACCATGAAACTGAAAGACCATCTGTTGTTAGGTATTCCGGCAGGGCTTATTGGCCCAATAATTGGCATACTTAGTTTTTACTATTACAAATTTAGCCATGCTCCTTTGGTTGAGTTTTTTGCCATGGCTTCAGAGAAAAATTTATTATCGCCTTTGTTAAGTTTATGTGCGGTAATTAACCTGGCCATTTTCTATTTGTTTATTCAGGCAAATTATTTGTATTCTGCAAGGGGAGTGATTCTTTCCACCTTTGTGTATGGTTTGGTTATTATTGTGATGAAGTTTTTGAGTTAAGATAAGACCCTTAGCGGTTAATATCATCCACAGCGAATACAGCGATATTGTTTAAGCAATACTTAGCGCCCTTGCGGTTAAAACTAACCACAGCGAACACCGCGAAACCACAACGAGCACAGCGAAACCACAGCGAACACAACGTTTCGGCCTCTGCGGTAAAAATAGTAAACCACAAAGAGCACAAAGAAGGCACAACGAACACAATGCTTTTGGTTTAGTGGTGCACTAATTAACCACAACGAACACAGCGAAGACACAACGAACACAACGGTATCGCTTGAGCCAGCTTAGTGCCCTTGTGCAACCTTTGTGTACTTAGTGGTAAAAAAAACACAGCGAACCCACAGCGAACACAACGAAGCGGTTAAGGGTTCAACCACAAAGAGCACAAAGAAGGCATAACGAACACAAGGAAATCATAGCGAGCACAACCCTGCGGCATTTGCGGTTAAAACCAACCTTAAGAATACCTAGTGGCCCTTAGCAATATGTGTTAAAATAATTTTTTTACACGCAAGCAAAATAACACAAGCAAATACCCATTTAACATTAATCAGCCTTTAATATATAGCTTAATATACGGCAAATTTTTAATGTCATGTTTTAATTGCTTTACTGCAAAAAGCGGCTATTAAATAGGACAGATGGCTTTTTGTAATGTTGAAGTTTAATCATTCTTGTAATTTTAATCTAAATATGACAAAATCACGCTTTATTCTTTTATACTTTTAATCGGTATTTATTTGCTTAATGTTTCTTTTAATTTTATTTTACAGTGAATAGTGAATTTGTTAAACATCTCCAAAATATTAATCAATACTTAATTTATTTATGAACGGCTTGCTGTTTAAAAAAAATAAAATATTTTCGGCCTGTATTAATCAATGAAATTTTTCTTGTTAACTGTATTAACCACATTTTTCATTTCTTCTACAAAGGGACAGCAACAGTATTATTTGTCTCCTGCGGCTATTGATACATTTAGTTCCATATTACATAAATTCAAAATCAATGCACAAACGGTTGGCCAACAAAGTTCCGATACACTTAAGATAGACATATTAAACACCAAAAACCACAAATTATTCAGCCAACATTATTTAGCCGTAAATGGATTAGTGATTGATTATTCAGATTCTATTCATCAAGATACTACTCAAAAACAACCAAAAAATAAAGGGGAGTATTTGATTAAACTATATAAAGTTTCTTTCGCACAAGAAGAAGAGTTAAGTCAGTTGAGGATTGTGATTGAAGGTGAAAAGCACCTAAAAGAACATAAAACATTCTTTAAACTCGGTGGCAGCATTCGAAACGAATCATATATAGCAAGCGATTCCTTTGATTACCAGTTCGTGCCCTTACAATACAATCGTAGTCAGGTTGATTTACAACTTTCAGTAAAAGAATTGCCTTTTAACGTAGGTTTTTTCTATACCACTGAATCTAATGTTATAGATATCAATAGTTTTTACGTTTCGTTTGACTATAACAAATATAAAAATCAACTTGCCGAGAAGATAAAAAACAACGAATTAAATAAGTTAAACGAACAAGCCAAGCAAGTCAAAGATGCACAATACAATGTTCAATCAATTGGTAAAGAAAAATTCCAAGTAGAGAACAAACTAAAATCTCCTGATTATCAAGAAAAATTAGCAGCCAGTAGAAAAGAAGTTGAGTTGAGCCAAAATGACTCCTTGTTGAATAAAGGTTATCGGTACAAAAAGGCTGTGAAAATGGTAGCCGCTGATAGCTTGCAGAGAATGCGATTAAAAGAACTTGATGCCCAGAAACTACGCTTAGAGATTGAACAAGAGAAAAACAGAGTTTACCATTACCGCAGTTTAAACCTCAACAACGATAGAGCCTTTGCTCTAGCATTAAAAGATAATCAACTAAACTCAGGGTTAAGTGATTGGTTAACAGGGATGAAAAGGATGGAGGTTGGTACCATACATCCAAGTTACAACACCCTAATGTTTAATGGAGTACAACTGCGTGGAATAAATACAGAGTTTAATAAATGTGGGATTTACGCAGCAACTTTTACAGGTCGGGTGCGCGCTGGGATAATTGGACTAAACAACGATAAGCATCAGGTATTAGGAACAAGGGTAGGGTTTAAAAATGAAAAGAACAATAGCCTGATTTTTTCTTA
>RDYC01000393.1 GCA_004293295.1 Bacteroidota bacterium | reverse complement strand
CATGCCCATGGGCTTAAAAAATCGGTGTTGTAAAAAATCATCCCAACTGGTATCCGTAACAGCCGGAATAAGTTCACCGGCAGTAATAAAGCCCGCATTGCAATACCCATATTGGTAACGGAAACCATGCAGCGGTTTGGTGAGTGCCATGCGCTCAATAATCTGTTTGCGGGTAAGCGTGCTTCCCCAATTTAAAAAGTCACCTTGAAAGGTACCAAAACCAATGCGGTGGCTCAGCAAATCGCGCACCGTGCAAAGCTCAGTGGCGTGTGGTGCATCCAGTTTAAACCAAGGCAAATAAGTGGTTACTTTTTCATCCAGTTTCAAGCGTTTTTCTGCATCCAGCCAAGCCACAGCCGTTCCCGTAAAAGCCTTTGAATTACTGGCTATTTGAAACAAGGTAAACTCATTTACGGGTTCAGGTTTATCAGCTTGTTTAACGCCATAGCCTTTTTCAAGCACTACCTTACCGTCTTTAACTATGGCAATGGCTAGGCCCGGAATTTGCCAACGCAACATTTCGCGTTGCACATACACATCAATAGAATCTTTAATAAAAGTCGGTTGCGCAAAAGTGTAAACAAACTGCACAAGGCCACACATCAACAGTAATCGTTTTTTCATTTGGGGTAAACTTATCGGATACAAATCAACACAAATTAATGGATTTTCATAAAGGTGTCACAACAACTTATACTGGTCGCCTGCCTTGTGTGGCCTTTTAAAATCAGTTAAGTTAAACGCTATTGGTGCACGTAATGTGTAACTGCAAAACCACATAAGCAGCCCAAAAACGGCATTGATGCGTGTTGTGAAACAAACAAGGCATTTGTTTTAGGGTAGGTAGAAGCAAGCAATCCACAAGTCCCGCTGTGTGGTAACAACAAACGGGACGGCTTGGATTGCGCAGCTAAACAATGGCGTAGTTTGTAGCAATACGCATCGAAGCCTTGATTTTTTTCGTTGATTTTTGTATCAAGACAAAAAGCAACTAGGGTTTAAGGGACGAAGTCCCTTACTGCGAGCTAATACCATCATTTTCTGTTGTAACTTTAAGCAATACAAACAAATTGGGCCTTCATTCCATACTATTCGCAAATCTTTAAGGCGGCATGATTAGCGATGATTTACTTTTACAACCACTAAAAATTTACAACAACTTGTATTGATCGCCCGCCTTGTGTGGCCTTTTAAAATCAGTTAAGTTAAACGC